>DATNRH010000682.1 GCA_036703605.1 Candidatus Obscuribacterales bacterium
TCGCCCCTAGAACCGAGGTTTCCCCATCCAAGCAATTCGGTATAGTGAGGAGGTAACAGTCGGTTACAGATGTTAGCTCTTGTCTGGTAGTAGAAATCGTGGCGATCGCAGTTGAATCCCTCATCACCCCCAATATTGCCCGTCCAGCTCGTTATCTTGGCAACGAACTCGGCGCGGTGCATAAACCTTGGCAGTCTGCCCATATTCGCTGGGTGCTGACCTACCCCGAGGTGTATGAGGTGGGTGCATCTAACCTCGGGCACATTATTCTTTACAGCATTATCAACGCCCAACCTCGGCAGTTGTGCGATCGCGCCTACCTACCCGCCCCAGACCTAGCCGCCGCTTTGCGCGATAGCCAAACACCACTGTTTGGGGTTGAGTCCAAGCGATCGCTCCCTGAGTTTGACATCCTTGGCTTCAGCCTCAGCTATGAGCTAGGGGCCACCAATATTCTAGAAATGCTGGACTTGGCTGGCATTCCTCTCACCTGGCAAGCAAGACAGGCTGACGGTGATTGGAACGTTGAACAGGGCAGTTATCCCCTGATTTTTGCGGGAGGGCAAACCGCTACCTCCAATCCCGAGCCCTACGCCGACTTTTTTGACTTTATTGCCCTCGGTGACGGGGAAGAGCTCCTGCCAGAAATTGGCCTGATTTTAGACGAAGGTAAAGCCGCTGGGCTCAGCCGGACGGAGCTGCTGCTCGACCTGGCCCAGGTGCCAGGGGTCTACGTACCGCAGTTCTACGACATGGCGGACGATGGCTCGGTGCATCCCAATCGCCCCGACGTACCGCCGCGTATCCTGCGCCGGGTAGCCACCCCCATTCCCGCCTACTCCATCGGGCTGGTTCCCTACGTGGAAACGGTTCACGATCGCCTCACCATTGAAATTCGCCGGGGCTGTACGCGCGGCTGTCGCTTTTGCCAGCCCGGTATGTTAACCCGTCCCGCCCGAGATGTAGCGCCAGAGCAAGTTGTAGACGCCATCGAAACGGGCATGAGAGCCACAGGATACAATGAATTCTCTCTGCTCTCCCTGAGCTGCTCCGACTACCTAGCCCTGCCGGCCCTGGGCGTTGAGCTGAAAAATCGCCTCAAGGACGACAATATTTCCCTATCCCTGCCCAGCCAGCGGGTCGATCGCTTTGATGAAAATATCGGCAATATCATCGGCGGCACCCGGCAAAGCGGGCTCACCTTTGCTCCTGAGGCCGGCACCCAACGGATGCGCGACATCGTCAACAAAGGGCTGACCAATGAAGAACTGCTGCGCGGCGTGAAATCCGCCTATGAGCAGGGTTGGAGCAAGGTGAAACTCTATTTTATGATCGGTCTACCAGGGGAAACCGACACGGATGTCCTCGGTATTGCCGAAACCATTCGCTGGCTAAAGCGCGAATGCCAAAACAAACACCGGAAGCCGCTCAACTTCAACGTCACCATTTCCAACTTCACCCCCAAACCCCACACGCCCTTCCAGTGGCACTCGGTTTCCACGACCGAGTTCAGCCGCAAGCGATCGCTCCTTCATGACGAATTTCGCACCATTCGCGGTCTCAAGGTCAATTTCACCGATGTGCGTATTTCTGCCATGGAAGACTTTGTCGGCCGGGGCGATCGCCGTCTAGGTGCCGTCGTCCGCCGCGCCTGGGAACTGGGAGCCGGTATGGATGCTTGGTGGGAAAGCCTCGATCGCGCCTTCGAAGCCTGGACAACAGCCATCGACGAAGCCGGACTCAGTTGGAAATATCGCCAAGTTGAACAGGGCGAATGGAATATTTTCGCCGATGAACAGCATCCCAGCGAGCAGGGCTCAACCAACCTAGAAGCCCCTCTGCCGTGGGATCACATCGATACCGGCATTGATAAACAATGGCTGATCGACGACCTGCAACGCGCCCTTGAAGCAGCGACCGTCCCCGATTGTTCATTTGACGGATGTTCCCATTGTGGGGTATGTGGCACCGACTTCGGGCATAATGTAGTAGTTCCCCCACCACCCATTCCAGACTTTGCAGGACATTTTGTCCCCAATACAGCCCGCCAGCAACGGATTCGGCTATGGTTTGGGAAACAGGGAACCATGGCACTGCTCAGTCACTTAGACTTGGTGCGGCTCTTTGATCGAGCACTGCGACGGGCGGCGCTGCCTATTTCATTTACCGGTGGGTATCACCCAGGGCCCAGGATTTCGCCTGCCAATGCCCTCCCCCTCGGAGCCACAAGCTCTAGTGAGATTGTGGACTTTGAGCTTACCCAACCCATGCCCGTGGAAGACTTCCAAGCAGCCTTGGCAGCCCAGCTTCCCGCCGACTTACCGATCTATCGAGCCGAAGCAGTCCCCTTAGCGGCTGGTGCAGCCACCCAGCTCCTTGAGCAAGCGGAGTACTATGTCTGGGTAAGCGCAGATACAACGGCAGGTGAAGACCCTGACTGGAGTTCCTGGATCAGCGCGGTTTGCTCTGCGTCTGAGCTGATCATGAACCATACCACCAAGTCAGGCAAAACCAAGCTGGTTAATCTTCGCGATCGCCTCCACGAGTTGGAGTGGGTATCTCCCCAGTCTCAATCCGTGCCGAAGGCGATACCCCAACGGCTCACTGATGCCTCGCTAACCCTTTTGCGTTATCGAGGCAGTTGTCGAAACGATGGCACTCTTCTCCGCCCGGAGCATTTGGTGGTGATGCTCGAACAGGTTGCATCCTGCCCGGTGCATCTTCACCACGCTCACCGCAACCAATTGATCCTGTCAGACTCGTAATCGTCTGACGCCCGATCTAACCCGCCAACGAGCTTTGGCTCGAAGCCAGACTCGACGGGTAAAACCATTGACTACTGAGCACGACCACGCTACCTAGCGCGATGGTTGAGCCATGGGGTCACCCACCTGATTGTGAAATTTTCAGCCAAAATCAACGTTTTTTGATAGCGCTGTTCGATTGCCACGCTATAATGCTTGACATATGAGAAGCGGTTGCGAATTGACCATCCTGCGGTTCTTCGACGATTCGATTAACGGTAGAGCCAATTAGGTTCGCTTCTGCCAAGCTTTTTGCGAACGTTAGATTAAGACTGGGTGTCTGATATTTAAGGGCGATCGTCGCTGAGTGACCCATACTCTTGACTCATGTTTTGGTGTATGCAACAACCCGGTTGGGTCGTTGCCGTTGAAGGAGCCTACCGGCAGGACGCAGGTCGTATCACCCGTGCATTCCTCCGAAGGGTTGTTCGATTGAGGAGCAGCTTCGTCGCCTCCCGTCACCACTGCCGTCAAGATTTTTGGTTGAGTCAATTTCTACTTCAGCAGAGTGAGTGGCCGAGCGCTGATGACGTGAGCGCCCCCTGTGCTAGAGATTTTTGAGGAACTTGAATGCCAAAGCAGATTATTATTGCGGAGCAGCATCGAACGGCTGCGGTCTTCTCGGAAGACCAGATTCAGGAATTGATTGTTGCTACAGGAAGCCATCAGGTTAGTGATATCTTCCTAGGCATTGTTGAAAACGTTCTCCCCGGTATTGACGCTGCTTTTGTCAACATCGGTGATTCGGAACGCAACGGGTTTATTCATGTCAGTGATTTAGGCCCATTAAAGCTAAAACGCTCCATGGGGCCCATTACGGATCTGCTTGTACCTCAGCAGAAAGTGCTGGTGCAGGTGATGAAAGAGCCCACAGGAAACAAGGGCCCACGGCTAACCGGTAACATCAGCCTACCAGGACGCTACTTGGTGCTCATGCCCTTTGGGCGAGGAGTTAACCTCTCCCGCCGCATTCGTAACGAAAATGAGCGCAACCGCCTACGGGCCCTGGCGATTTTGGTCAAGCCTGCCGGCATGGGGTTGCTGGTGCGCACGGAAGCGGAAGGCATGGATGAAGATGCCATCATTGAAGACCTCGAACTGCTACAGCGTCAGTGGGAGAATATTCAGCAAGAGGCTATGTCTACCCGCGCGCCCAGCTTGCTCAACCGGGATGATGATTTCATCCAGCGCGTTTTGCGAGATGTGCATAGTGCTGATGTCAACCGGATTGTGGTCGATTCCCACACGGGGCTGAAGCGGGTCAAACAGCATTTGACCAACTGGAGCGGCGGCAAGACCCTGCAAGGGGTGATGATCGATCATCACCGCGATCGCACCTCTATCCTGGAATATTTCCGAGTCAATGCAGCCATCCGAGAAGCCCTCAAGCCCCGAGTTGACCTGCCTTCCGGCGGCTATATCATCATCGAACCTACGGAAGCGTTGACGGTCATCGATGTGAACTCCGGATCCTTTACCCGATCCTCTAGCGCCCGAGAAACAGTCCTGTGGACCAACTACGAAGCAGCAGCGGAAATCGCTCGGCAGTTGCGCCTGCGTAACATCGCTGGAGTCATCATTGTGGACTTCATTGATATGGATTCGCGCCGCGACCAGCTTCAGGTGCTAGAGCATTTCAACAAAGCGCTCAGAGCGGATAAAGCTCGCCCCCAAATTGCTCAGTTAACCGAGCTAGGATTGGTGGAGCTCACCCGTAAGCGCCAAGGGCAAAATATCTATGAGCTGTTTGGACGCACCTGTTCTACCTGTGGTGGGCTAGGTCATTTGGTGCAGTTGCCTGGGGATACGGAACCTCTAACTCGTACCATTGTGGAAGTTGGACGAGACTATACAGCTCCAGTTCCCGATCCATCGCCACCCCAACTGCGAGAGGGCAGCGATCGCCCTGATGACGATGATGATCTGGATGAAGACGGCCAAGATCTCGACTTGGTGAACCACCCCAGCTACCGCGAACGCAACAATGCCAATAATCGCCGCCGCCGTCGCCGCCGCGTGGTCGATACACCCAGCAAAGGCAATACAAGGGCAGTCACCCTAACGCCTCGGGATACAGACGCTGCTCCAGAGGTGACGCCGTTACCGGCTAAGCGGGAAATCAAGGTTGACCGCAGCGAGCGCACGCCGGAGCCTCGTACAGAGCAGCCAGACCGCAGCGAGCGATCGGAGCAGCGTGAGCGAGGAGAACGCTCAGAGCGCAGCGAGCGCGCCACGGAATCCCGTACTGACCGCAGTCGATCGGGGCGGCGAGACAAAACACCACCCCCCTCCCCCAAGGTCGTCTCCGTGGAAATGACCTTGGAAGAGCAGGATATCTACGCCTTAATGGGCATCTCGCCACTGGTGTTGAGCACTGACACGGTCAAGGATCCTAAGAACACCATCATTAGCATCGCCCTACCCGGTCAAGAAAACCGCTTAGGCAGTGTTGATGAGCCGATCGCGGAACCCGATGAAGCACCTGATGAAGCGATCGAAGCGACCTCCGATGGCATAGATGATGGCGTTATGGATACACCAGAACCCGTCAGCAAACCCTCGGCGATCGCTGATACGCTGATACTCCGCAACACGCCGGAAGTCGAACCGGAGGCAGAGAACGACGGCGATGACTCCAGCGACAGCGACGACTCGTCGGAAGCATCGGCCACCGACAGCACTTCCACCAATCGTCGTAGACGGCGGCGGCGCTCATCTGCCAGCAGTTCGCGGCGGTCTTAGATCTAGACTCATCAACTCATCAGGATATATCTGCACCATCTGCTCTGTGTGAATCCCCCCTAGTGCGCTAGGGGGGTATGAGTCACAATGGAGACGGTGGGTTGGGCTGACCAAAACCGGCGGCCCGCTAGTCCTCAACGATGTTCGACAGATCATGCCACCTATGCCTAAGACGACGTCTAACCGTTCATCGGCTTGGCAGAAACTCCGCCATGGAGACCTCACCTGTGAACAGGCGCTACAGTTCTTGGTCGATGACCAGGGCATGGTTAACCTCAGCCTGCTAGACACAGAAGTTAGCTATCGTTTTTTGCGAGAATTTCCTAACCCCAGCGCCCTACCGCCGGTGATGCCGCTACTGCTATGGCGCAACTGCTATTACCTAGGCAGCCCCATTGACCTGCCGCCCGAAACGATTCAACAGTTAAGCGATCGCACCTTTACCAACGTCAAGATTATTGCGATCGCCGATCGCAGCTATCGTGCCTGGTACCACAGCCAAAACTTTGACCAATCGGTGATTAGTTCCGATCCACTGATCAATCCCCTCACAGGGGAAGTGGAAACCGAGAACATTGGCGAAGTCACGGAGATGTATTTATCCAAAGCTGCTGATCAAATCAGCCGCATTAAAACCATCATTTCTGGGGCCCTGCGCAATCGGGCTAGCGACATTCACCTAGAGCCTGTAGCGGAAGGGTTGCGGGTGCGCTACCGCATTGACGGCATCCTACGGGATATTACTACCCTCCCCCCAGACATCAGCCGACGGGCGATCGTGGCCCTCAAGGTCATGTCAGACATGGACATTGCTGAAAGCCGCCGCCCCCAAGATGCTCGCATTGGTGAACGCTATGCCGCCGGCAGTGACCTCAACCTCGGGCTAGATATGCGGGTCAGCACCATGCCCTGCGTAGGCGGAGAAAAGGCCGTGATCCGGCTACTGCCCAACGAAAATCCCTTCACCTGCATTGAGGAACTGGGCTTCACACCCCAAACCCTGGCAATCTACCAAAACTGGTTGCAGCAGCCCCAAGGCATGGTAATTTTCACCGGTCCCACCGGCTCTGGCAAAACCAGCACCCTCTACACTAGCCTGCAAACCGTCGCCACCGAGCATGTCAACGTGGTGACCGTGGAAGATCCGGTGGAATATGTGCTGCACCGGATTACCCAAACCCAGGTGCATGAAGCAGCCGGCATGACCTTTGCGGCAGGTCTTCGAGCCATTTTGCGTCAGGATCCAGACATCATCATGGTGGGCGAAATCCGTGACCATGAAACAGCCGAAACGGCGGTGCGCGCAGCCCTAACCGGACACCTAGTCTTTACCACCCTCCATACCAACGACGCCGCCAGCGCCATCCCTCGCCTGAAAGATATTGGCCCCGACCCGGGATTGATCAGTGATGCTCTCCTAGGTATTGTGGCCCAGCGCCTGGTGCGGCGGGTTTGTCCCCATTGTTCTGCTCCACACACGCCTTCCGATGAGGAGTTGGCCATGCTGGGTCTAACGCGATCGCAGATTAATCCCAAAACCTGGCGCAAAGGTCGCGGCTGTGCTCGATGTTTCCAGTCAGGCTATGCCGGGCGGGAAGCCATTATTGAACTGATTGACATGGACGATACCCTGCGACAGATCATTTATGAAGGCACGATGACCGAGCTGAATCGCTACCTGCAAGAAACTCGATTTTGCTCGTTCTACGATGCCGCGATCGCCAAGATTAATGCTGGGGCAACCACTGTGGAAGAAGTCATGCGAGTTCTGCCTCGCAGTGCGCTGCAACGCTATCGTCCTAAACCCCTAGCAGGCGGTGCCCGACGCCATAGTCAACGCCAAGAGCAACCCTCCGTTCCTTAGTACCGCAAGACAGAAGAACGAAGATAGAAGAACGAAGATAGAAGAACGAAAATAGAAGAACGAAAATAGAAGAACGAAAAGGAATTCCAGAACACGCAAGGTTTATCGCCTCAGCACCTAGGCATATTACTTACGCCTCAGAGGACTAGGCACAGAGAGTTCTGAACGGCACAGCAGGCGGCACGTCCTGTGTCACAATAAGTAACGGTAGGCGATGAGGCGATCGCTCCTTGACGTGGAGTTGATGGGTTAAGGAGTCGTGCAGATGGCCCGTTCTTGGGTCTCAGAACCGCACTGATTCTGCTAACCATGGCTGATCTGCCACCACCTTAAATTCTGGGTGTCCACTCGGTGGTCGATACCTATAGATGTAAACCTTTTTGACGGTTAATAAAGTCCTGTGTCTTCAACTGTTTCTGCACCTCTTGTTTCTACACCACCTCGTCGCGCTGTCTTTCCATTCACGGCCATCGTGGGTCAGGAAGAGATGAAGTTAGCGCTGTTGCTCAACGTCATCGATCCCAAAGTTGGCGGTGTGATGATCATGGGCGATCGCGGCACCGGAAAATCTACGACGATCCGCGCCTTAGCTGACGTGCTCCCTGAGATTGAAGTGGTGGCAGACGATCCCTTTAACAGCGACCCCTACGACACCAGCCTCATGAGCGATGAGGTGCAAGACCGGTTCAATCGGCAGGAAGCCTTGCCGACGGCACGCAAAAAAGTGCCCATGGTCGATCTACCGTTAGGCGCAACCGAAGACCGGGTTTGCGGAACCATTGATATTGAAAAAGCGCTGGCGGAGGGGGTCAAAGCCTTTGAACCAGGGCTGCTAGCCAAGGCCAACCGGGGCATCCTCTACGTGGATGAAGTCAACCTGCTCGACGACCACTTGGTAGACGTGCTGCTCGACTCCGCTGCCTCGGGTTGGAATACAGTGGAGCGGGAGGGCATTTCCATTCGCCACCCGGCTAAGTTTGTCCTAGTGGGCTCCGGCAACCCAGAAGAAGGGGAACTACGCCCCCAGTTGCTCGATCGCTTCGGGATGCACGCCGAAATTCGCACGGTCAAAGATCCGGCACTGCGGGTGCAGATTGTGGAACAGCGATCGGAATTTGACCAAGACCCCCAGGCCTTCCTCACCGACTATGCTGACGCTCAAACTGAACTGCAGCAAAAACTCATCCAAGCCCAGCAGTTGCTCAAATCCGTCACCATCGACCACGACTTGCGGGTGAACATTTCCCAGGCCTGCGCTGAGCTCGATGTGGATGGTCTCCGGGGCGATATTGTCACCAACCGCGCTGCCAAGGCGATCGCTGCCCTAGAAGGTCGGACGGAGGTAACCGTTAACGATATTCAACGGGTGATTGTCCTCTGCCTGCGCCACCGCCTGCGTAAGGATCCTCTAGAGTCTATTGACTCGGGCTATAAGGTCAACAAAGTCTTTAGCCGCATTTTTGGTCTACCGGATCCCGATGAAGCCGCTCACCTGAATGGAGCTGCGCGCTAACCCTAATGACGCGGCGCATTCTAGGACTTGATCCTGGGCTAGCCATTTTGGGGTTTGGGGCCATTGCCTGTGACGCCAGCCAGGACAGAGATGCTGCTTCTAGTATCTCTGTCCTGGATTTTGGTGTGATCCAAACACCGGCCAAAACCGCAGTGGGCGATCGCCTTTGTACCATCTACGACGACCTGCACCACCTGCTCAACCAATGGCAACCCGACTTAGTAGCCATTGAAAAACTCTTTTTCTATCGCATGGGCAACACCATTTTGGTGGCCCAAGCCCGAGGGGTGATCATGCTCGTGCTGGCCCAGCATCAGGTGCCCTTCATAGAATTTACCCCCGCTCAAGTCAAGCAGGCGCTCACCGGCTACGGCAATGCCGATAAGCATGAGGTACAGGAAGCCGTTGCCCGCGAGCTTAACCTCGACACCATTCCCCGTCCCGATGACGCCGCCGATGCTTTAGGACTGGCGATCGCCGCTTGGTTCCAACGGGAAGACTAGCCGCCAGCCTTCAGCTTTACATTCAACTGCCCCGGCTTCCGGCGAGCCAGACGCACCGTGTAGGGTAAAACGCCCACCAAGAGTGCAAATGCATCATCGGGCACTTGGGCTACGGTTTCAGGGCCAAAGTAGGTTTCAAACTGGTTGAGAATCATCTGGGCACGCTGCAGCGGTACCGGACAGTCGGTGAACTGCTGGGTGAGGCGAATCCACTGCCGCCGAATCTTAAACGCCCGCTGCCGTGCTTCATGATCGGGTGGGGTAAGAATAGAAAGGGTGCCCACGGGAATCAGCCGCGTGCAGTCCATGTCAAACAGACCACCCACCGCAGCCCCTGGGCCAGCGAACTCAGCATAATACTCTTTGCACAGAATGAGACCGCCACGGCGGCGATCGTTGACCATCATCAACGTGCCGTTGTGCAGCCAGTCTAAGGGCTGGCTGGAGGTCTCACCGGTTGTCGGGTCACGAGTAGCTGGTTTCACGGCACGTTACAAAGGAGTCCAAAACGGACAAAACAGCATGGGTCTAACTCCTGGTCTGCTGCAGACTATCAGCCCACTCATCGCCCATCTCTGATATCGGGAATATCGGAAGCTCCAGGATCGTTAGCAGGATCGTTAGGCTGAATGCCCTGATCCACCGGGAAAAGCTTGGGAACAAGCGGTCGCGGGTCTTCCGAGAAATGGCGTGGGGCAATCTAGATAGCTACAGGCGATCGGGGTTCAGAGCGATCGCCCCCATCTTAAGATATCTACGGGTACCCAAGGCGAGCTCAGCTAACTTTCTAGGCAACATCTGGGCAACCCTGGATCT
>DATNRH010000683.1 GCA_036703605.1 Candidatus Obscuribacterales bacterium
GCTCAGAGAAAGGGACAAACTTTGTTCCCGGACTTCCTTCCGGCACCGCTATGGAAGGCTTTTTAAAGACGGTAAAGTCTGAATTAATGGATTGTTCAGAATTCAAGCCAGTATCATCCGGTTTCTCATTGATTAAACTCGATTCATCTTCATTGAAAAATTGAGTAGTTTCTGAAGTAAAAGCAAATTCATAATTTATATGAAACCCTAGGAATTCCCCACTAGCTTGTAGTCGAAATTCTTGGCGCTCAAACGCTACGTCTTGATCAGCATAAGAAAATGATGAATAGCTCAAAGAGATGCCTGGCTCATTTGCTGGCACATTAACAATTCGTTTTTCTCCTTCAACATGATTGATGGGTTCCGAGAGTAGTCCTGTGGAATCTTGTTTATTCGTCGAATTGTTCAAAACATAGCTATAAAGATTGACCCCATCTACAGTTCCAATCGGATCTGCTGCTGTCCATCTCCCCAACCACGCGGCATAATATCTCGCCCCGTGATACGCCAACCCCGTCTCCTCCTCCCTCTCCATCCCCGTATAGCAATACCGCTTCAAACTCACCTCAGCCACACTACGTCCCGACTGATACGCCGTCGTGCCATAGGGGTGATATTCCTCATAGGAAATCACCGCTCCGCCATCATCCAATTCCACACTGGCCGACCCCAAATGGTTACTGAGCTGATAGCGAATCACCGACACATTTAGATCCGTTGGTGGCGCAACCCCATCGCTTACCTCCGCCGTTTTCGTTTCTACCAAGGCAACTCGCTGCTGGTCATCCATCCCATGCAGCGTTTCCCGCTCCAGCGTTACCATTTCGCCATCGCCGCCATACTCCCGGTAAATCTCAAACCCACCAAAATAAATCCGCTCCTTGCTGCGGGTGGGTTGCTGTCCCGGTTGAGCCGCTCGTTCTGTAACCTTCCTCACCCGCTGCCCCGCCGCATCGTAGACGTAGTAAGTGATTTCCGGCGTGCCCCCATCAGTCCGCACCTGCTTCGACGATGCCTGGAGCTGATCCTTAAAGTCCCACTGCATCAGCAGTAGGTGGGGCATCTGGATCATGTTGCCGTGGTCGTCATAGCGATAACGACTGGCGACAGTGGTGATATCGAGTTGGTTAACGTTGCCATCGCTGGGTAGATTGGTCGTTCTCAGCCGATTGTTATTGGCTTCATAGTCGTATAGCCTTGTCCAACTCTCATCTGCAAACTGATGCACCATCGCCAGGATGTTGCCCACCGCATCGTACTGATACTGCTCGGTATAGTTCCGCATCGCCTGCCCATCGTTGGGATGGGGCAGATTGCGGCGCGTGGAGCCATTGAAGTCATACTCAGGCTTTAGCTCTGGGCGATTTTCCCCAGGAGTATTCGTCGTCTGGCCAATGTGTTCGCGCCCGGTCGCCCGGCGCAGTTGATAGAGGGCATCGTAGGTGTAGTCATGGCTGGGATCGATAATTTCACCACTGAAGAAAATGCGCTGCTGGGCATCATCGCGAATGGCGGTGATATTCCCTACCGGGTCATAGGTGTAATGCAAATTCTGGATGCCGCAGGGGGCATCCGGCGGATTCGGGCAATCCTCAGGAAATGCCGATCCTCGGCTGGTGAACAGGCGGGTCAGCCGAAAGGTTTCTCGGTCATAGGTATAGGTGGTTTGCACCCCATTGCCATACTCAATCAGCGTGCGCTGGCCCTTGGCGTCGTAGTCAATATTGGTGACAAACGGCGTGAACTCGTCTGCTCCTCGCAAACGCACCGCCATCGCCTCCAGCAAATTCGCCTCGTTGTAGGTGGGGCGAGCCTCACTGCCGTCGGGACTCGTCACGCTAATCGGTCGATTCAGGGCATCAAACACCGAGATCACGTCATAGATCCGTGGCGGCTGCTCCAGTAGCGGGGTTGCCGCTGTCACCAAACTCTGTGGATCTTCCTCCGTCAACGATTCCACTGCCGACCAATCCATCTGCTGCCGATATTCTGTGGCAATCTGCCGACCGCCCCGCAGCAAATTGCCCTTAAAGTCAAACTCGAAGCTGGTAACAACGCCAGCACTATCAAACTGCTTGAAGACCTGCCCTTTGAGATTTTGCTGGAAGGCTTCCGGGTGTCGTTCCCCATACACCGTCCGCTCTGCCAAGACTTCAGGATCATCTTCCTCCTGTACATAGAGATGGGTCGGACGCTGCAGCTCATCGTATTCCATCCGGGTGACAAAGCCACGACTGTTCCAACCTCGCATCGGATTTCCCGCTACGTTATTCAGTGTCCATCGTTCCCCAGCATCGGAACTGAGGGAATAGAGGGAATGGCCCAGGAGATTATTGGCCGTCGTTTCGATAATCGGATTGCCCTGAGCATCTCGCAGCGGCACCCCCTGGTCATCACGGCTCACCACCGCATTCACCATCACCGGGTTACCCCGTGCATCCATCACATAGAGCTGATGGCCTTCAATATCCAGCCCCACTCGCGTTTCGTAGAACTCATCGACCAGAGTGTTCTCTTCCTGTTCAAAGCGGTTGTGGGCGATGGTCAAAATCGGACGACCCAGCGTATCCAAATGTACGACCGATGGCGTGCTGGCATGGTTTGCTGCTTTTTCTGCTGCACCTCGCTCAGTAGATCCGAATCCACCATTGATCCGCTGCTCATGCCAGGTGGGTAAAAACTCCTCCTCAGCCAAGCCACTAAAATAGCTCCCCACATCCTCGTCTTCTGCCGGATTTTGCAGCACCGTGTCGTTTACATCCCAGGTAGTCTGCTGCCAGGGATCAAACACCACTTTGCTGTAGGTGTGATTGGGGGCAAGGGTGGCGATCGCCCGCTGAATCGGGTCATAGAACATAATCGGTGTCACCCCACATTCCACCAGTCCCGGCTCAGTTTCATAGACATGGGTCGGGCTGAAGAATGGTTCGTACTGTTTAACCGGATTTCCCTTGTTGTTGAAAATGGTGCGCCCCGTGCCCACCCAACGCGGATCGGTAGGGAGGAGGTTGTTGTCGCACCTCAGCACGCCATCAGCATCCCACTCAGGAGCTGGCCCCGGCTCCGCTTGTATCTTGGTCTGAATCTCTCGCCCAAATCCATCCGAATAGCCACAACTTACCTGAATCTTCAGCCCATCCGGCGGTAGCGGATCATTCACATGGGTTTCTCGCGCTAAGGTAGCCGCGAAGACGGGTTCACCAGCCGTCCTGAAACGTTCCAGGTCGTAAATAATTCGGGTCGTGGCATTGCCCAGCAACGAGGCAGCGTTACCTAACGGATCAGCGCTAAATGCCTCAA
>DATNRH010000684.1 GCA_036703605.1 Candidatus Obscuribacterales bacterium
AAGCGATCGCCGCCACTGGAAGAGCCTTACCCCTGCCGTCATCAGGGCTCTCGTCGCTCAGCCAAAACCAAGGTCTTGCAGCAACTCTGACCTTAGAAAACCAGGGCATTCGCATCCAAACCCAGCTCTGGCGCAATGCAAACCAAGCGACCCCCACCATCACCAACGAAACAACCAATATTGCCGATGCCTTGCCCGACACAACCATCCTGATGCTGAGTGGTAGTAACCTCCGGGCAGCCTGGCAGCAGTATAACCAAGAGCCACCGGAAGATCCCCTCAACTCACCCAATTCACCACCTAATCTTCTCCCTCCCGATGCCATTAGCCAAGGAGTACAGGCTACTGTTGGGCTAGATCTCGAGCAAGACTTCCTGAGCTGGATGACCGGAGAATTTGCTCTCGGTGTTATTCCTATTGCGGATTCCACAACTCCGGATCAAGCAAGTGCTGGGATACTCGTGATTGCCAAAGCCAGCGATCGCACAGCGGCTGAACAAACCCTGGCATCCCTGGATGACGTAATGAGCCGCCGCTATCGCTTTGATGTGAGCGAGGCCAATGTGAGAGGCGAGCCGGTGACCACATGGACTCAGCCATTTTCTGGCCTCACCATTGTGCGGGGATGGTTGGAGGACGATCGCGCCTTTTTAGCAATTCGTGGGGCGGTGGCCGACACCGTCGTGCCCGAGCCTCAAACCACCCTAGCAGACACCAGCCTATATCAAACCCTCACCTCCAACGATGCCCGCACCAACGGGCAATTGTTTGTGAATATTGAGCAATTGCTCAACCCTCAGACAGGTCTTCCTATTCCGCCCACGCCCGATCGCTACACCCCATACGTCTCGGCGCTTCAAGCCATTGGCGTCACCACGCGATCGCAAACCCCCCAAAGCACGCTGTACGACATCTACATCATGTTGAAACAAGGCAGAACCCCAGGCGCATTACCCGAGGTAGATCAATCTGACTCACCCCCTGCCACAGATAACAACGCCCCAGGAGAAACACCCCCACCTGACAATCAAGACAGCGCTACGGAGTAAGCCCACCCAAAGATTTTTACCGTAAACGTTCTCGGGATCCCCAAGACTCGCTAGGATAGAGGGTGGAGCTTGTTGCTGGGTGGCTCACTCGGAGACAATCGCTTGCGACGATCCCCAGGGTCTTGGTGAGCCCAGCAGCTCCCAGGGAGATCGGTCAAGTTCGAGTCTAAATCTCTAGAACGCTCTCGATCCGTAGACAGGATCACTGCAGCACTCCACAAAAGTTAACTCGGATTCGTTCTCTGGTGTACCTGTTATCTATTGTTGGTTGGGATATTTATATGTTGGGAGAGGTCTGAAATGGATTTGGTGACTCTTCAGGGTTGGCTAGACAATGGGTCGTTTGCCATTCTGTTTTTGACCATGCTGCTGTACTGGTGTGGCGCGGCATTTCCGAACATCCCCTACTTAGCGGGGCTCGGCACCCTAGGTATGGCGATCGCTAACTTGAGCATGGCGGCCCTGCTAACAGCCCGTTGGGTCGATGCTGGCTACTTTCCGCTCAGCAACTTATACGAATCGTTGTTTTTCCTGGCTTGGGGGATCACGGCTGTTCACCTCTTTGCCGAGCACATGAGTCGTAGTCGCCTAGTAGGTGCGGTGACCGCACCTGTGGCCATGGGCATCGCCGCCTTTGCAGCCCTGTCTCTTCCCTCACAAATGCAAGTTTCTGAACCCCTAGTGCCAGCCCTGAAGTCCAATTGGCTGATGATGCATGTGAGCGTGATGCTGATTAGCTACTCAGCTCTGATGGTAGGAGCCCTGATGGCGATCGCCTTCTTGGTCGTCACCCGAGGCCAAGCCGTGGAGTTACGGGGTAGCTCCGTTGGGACGGGAGCCTATCGGGATGCCAAGTTTCGCATTCGCCGCTCGGGCAGCAGTCCTGAACCTGAGACGCCCCCTACCTACAACGCTGGTGGTGGAACTACGGCTGTGTTGGAAGCTCCTACCCAAGCGGCCGTCGCCCTTTCTCCTCAGCGCTTGAGTCTAGCGGACACCCTCGACAACATTAGCTATCGCATTATTGGCTTAGGCTTTCCCCTCTTAACCATCGGCATCATTGCCGGAGCCGTCTGGGCAAACGAAGCCTGGGGCTCCTACTGGAGTTGGGATCCCAAGGAAACCTGGGCCCTGATTACCTGGCTGGTGTTTGCCGCCTATCTCCATGCCCGCATTACTCGGGGCTGGCAAGGTCGTCGCCCGGCTATCTTGGCGGCATCTGGCTTCCTCGTCGTGTGGATCTGCTACCTAGGGGTGAACATCCTCGGCAAAGGCCTGCACAGCTACGGCTGGTTCTTTTAGTTCTTTAACGTGATCCCCCTCTCTCCATGGGGCTTAACCCACCCTGGACTATCCTCCACGCCCGCCTGCACCAAACCCTGCGCGATCGCTCCCTGTTGCCGGCGGGCGATCGCTGTCTAGTAGCAGTTTCGGGAGGGCAAGACTCCCTTTGCCTAATTCGCCTGCTGCTGGATCTGCAGCCCAAGTGGGGATGGGAGATAGCCATAGCCCACTGCAACCATGGATGGAGAACCGATGCGGATGAGAATGCTGCCCATGTTCAGGCTTTAGCCCACCAGTGGCAGGTTGCCTACCACGGAGTGGCTACCAGCACCCTAGCGCCCACCGAAGCGGCCGCGCGCACCTGGCGCTATGGCCAACTGACCGCGATCGCCCAGGAGCATCACTATACCCAGGTGGTGACCGGGCATACGGCCAGCGATCGCGCTGAGACATTGCTCTATAACCTGGTGCGGGGGGCCGGCATGGATGGGCTCCAGGCCTTGGCCTGGTGTCGTCCCCTCAGCGATCGCATCCAACTGGTGCGTCCCCTACTAGCTATGACCCGTAAGGACACTGCCCGGTTTTGTCACGAGCAAGATCTACCGATTTGGCAAGACTCCAGCAACAGCGATCTCCACTACGCCCGCAACCGCATCCGCCATACCCTATTGCCGCTGCTCATCGAACAGGTGAATGCCCAAGCCGAAGGTCACCTAGCCCAAACAGCGGAATTGCTGCGCGCTGATGTAGAGTACCTATCTCACCTAGCAGAACAGCTTTGGCAACAGGCTCGGGAGGCACATGAGCAGGGGCGATCGCCTCGACTGAATCGTACGGCACTGCAAGCTTCTCCCCTCGCCCTGCAACGACGGGTCATGCGTCTACACCTGCAGACTCTATCGATCCCAGCTCCCAGCTACCAACAGGTTGAAAAACTAGTGGCGCTGATCCATGCTCCCAACCGTAGCCAAACCGATCCCCTGCCTGGAGGGGCGATCGCCCGTGTTGAACATCCGTGGATTGTGATCACCTCCGATACTCCCCCCTAGCTGCAGGTCTTACGATGCCGCAAGTTCTGCCGATTGGCTGGTAAGTTGCTCAATCATCTGCTGCATTTCCGTAATACCTTGGAGCTGATAGTCGCTGGCCTCTTGGAATTGAGACATGAGATCGCCAATCGACTGAATCGTCTGCCGGAGGCTATCATAGCCATCTTGAGTCGGCTGTAGCAGTTCTTCATAGAGGTAAACCTTACCCCAGAGTTCCGCCACTGCAGCCCGTTGATCGCTCAAGTGAGCTTCCAATTGCCGCACCTCTTCCCGCTGAGCAATTTGATGGCTGGTTTGCTGATCCACCTGAGTCTGAAGCTGTTCTATCTGGCTGTGGATCTGCTGAATCATCGTCTGCACTTGACTCAATTCATCCTGCATCGCCTGACGATGGGCCTCAATTTGATTGAGCACTGGCTTCAGGTCAATTTCTCCTGGCTCACCTTCACCCACTGCATGGCCTTGTCGCCGGGCAAGGATGGACTTGTGCTGCTTGAGAATTGCCTCCCGTTCCCTTAGATTCCGACGCTGCCCTACGAGGGTTTCGTTGAGCATTTCATAACCGTCTTGCTCATCTTTTAACTCGTTTTCAAGCTGCAAGCGATCGAAGTCATTGGCTTCATCAATGCGGCGTTTGATTTCGTCAATTTCTTCCTGCTTGTAGGTCAGTTCTTCTTCTTGGCTATTCACAAACTTGGAATTTTTCTCTAACTCCGACTCCAAGTCTTGGGTAATCCGCTGCAAATCATCCAACGACATCGCCTCTAAGGCCTGTAGATCAATAGATACACCAATGGTGATCGAATCAGATCCATCGGCCAGAAAACACACATTGCGATGCAGATCCGCTTGAGCTTTAATTTGAGCTTCTAGAGCTTTCACATAGTCTTGCTTGAGGCTGAGAGCTTGTTGTTGCAATCGCAACTCCGCCTTGAGATTTTCCAAGCTTTCTTGGGCATCATACCAAGCCTGCCAAGCATCACGGATCGTCTGGGCCTGCTGTTCCAACTCCGACTGCCGCTGCTGAGCTGCGGTGCGACTACCTTCCAAACCCTGCCAGTGATGCTGGAGCGTCTGCTGCTGCCTGTCTAAAATTTCAAACGACTGATGGAGTTGTTCCCGTACAGATTCCGTGGGTGCAACAGCTCCAGAAATCTGATCGAGCAGCGCCCGTAGCGTCGTCGCCTTTTCATCATCTAACGTTGCTGATTGCTGCTGTTCTGCCTGCCGTTCCTCAAAGCGGCGCACTTCCCCATTGAGATGAGCCCATGCCCCTTCTAACTCTTGGCTTTTACGCTCAAACTCCTCGCGCAGGCTTTCAACCTCTTGGCGGGTATCTTCAATTTCCTGGCGCTGTTGGTCAAGCCGTTCAAAATCTTCCTCCATCTGCTGGAGTTGCTCTTGCCGGGCTTCCATTTCCATTTCCCGGCGATTTAGCTCTTGGCTTTGGTACGTCAGCGACTGCTTCCACTGCTCAATCTCTTCTTCTTGGGTCTTGGATTTTTCTTGGAGCTTAGAAAAGTTTTGCAAAATGCTGACAAGCTGGCGGCCCGCTTCAAAATGTCGCCGCACCTGCTTGGCACCGGTTAATTCCACCATGACGATGGCTCCGGCGTTATAGGTTATGTCATCTGGAGCAGGAATGGTTTCATCACAGGCGCTCCAACTTTGCTCAGAACGCTGGCAGGCAATGAGCTTAAACTCTGCCTTACCGCCGCCGCCCATAAAGCCACTTTTCTGTTTCTGTACTTCAGCTAAATACAGCACGCCGATAATCCTCTTCTTTTGTGCCCGATCCCAAGGTTTGAACTGTCTGTCTTTTTGCCAGCGCGATACAGGATAGGTCTTGTATCATCTCTGTCGATGCGTGGAAAAACGCGCAGCCATGCCCCAAATCCTACCCAATCTTTTAGCTAACAGTCTAGCGAATCTTTCGATGGAGATTTCGCAATGCAGACAACGGTTTTACTGTGACCCAATGTATGCGTTTTTGTGCCAACCCGCTCGATTAGGTTGTTCAAGTCTGCCAGGTTGCGTCAAAATGCTCCCCCTTGAACGCATGTCTCTAGTTTCAGGCTTTCCACCCACGATCAGGGAACTCACATTCCCACGTGAATCGTTCACCCTTCGTTGATGCCCCCTCCGTTCACGTCCCCCCATCATGGGCGACAAGGGTATGTGGGTCACAAGGAGCTCCGTTGAGCCTGCTGTGCTCCAGACTCCCTATATCCCCCTCAAGAAAGGACGATAGGACATCTGGTGATCTTCTGCTCAGACAAGAGACACGGGCGATCGCCCCCTCATCAACCCCACTCAATCCATAGATTGCAGCAGATTGCAGCTATAGATTTGAGATCTAAACGTGAACCATGGGCGAGAACAGTCATCCTCAATTATGGCAACGGTGACCTATCAACTGACAGCCCCCGCTCCAGAGGTGACCGATCATCAAGGCAGATATGGACGTAACCGTCCCTTGCAGATATTTCCTTCCCAACGGAGCCACTACACCTAACAACCTGACTACCCCTCAGCTTAACCAGAAATGGAGACAGATCTTAGACAAGATAGCTTTTCTGTTCATGGGTCAGGGTTGTCAGTATAGGATGCTTTTTGAGCGATCGCCACGGATTCACAAGCAGCTTGGCTAGTCCCATTCCCCATCACAACACTAGAAGCCCAGTTGTCTCCGCAGGTGCCCCTTCCTACAGAGCAGCATCCCACACCTTTCCAAAGAAACACAGTCCAAGCTCAGTCTGTCGCTTAAGGAATGCTGCTGCCCTTGAAAACTCACGCCACATCACCCGATACCCTACCCCATTCCAACATCTTGTAACGAACTCCTTGGTGCGATCGCGTCCTTGGGCAGAATACATGAACAATCATGGGTTAACATTCAAGCAGACATCGACGAACCGGCTCAACCCAACACCCTAACCGAAACTCTGAAACCGGCCGTGGGTATACTAACCGAGCACGGGCGATCGCTCCCTATTGTTCCCTGTTCACTTTGTTTCAGGCACGTCACTAGTTGCATGCAAGGCAAGCTAAACGAAATTGACATCCGCAGCATCATGCAACTCATCGAACTGGGTCAGCGAACCGGTGAGTTGTTTGTTGAGGCCTACGGCACAACGGCGTCTGGCACGTCTGAGCCATCTCCTAAAAAGATTTGTGCGCAATCTTGGTTTGTCTTTTTCCAAAATGGTCAAATTATCTACGCTGGGGATAGTGCCGGGCGATCGCGCCTGCGAGACTACCTGCGGCGCTACGACCTCGAACATCTAATCGACACCATCGGCATTTCAGCGATCGCCACCCTGAATGCTCCCGAATATGGCCATGTCTGGGCCCTGCTCGAACGCCAAGCCCTCACCCCCGCCCAAGGACGCAGTATCGTCCAAAGCATGATTCGGGAAACCTTGTTCGATTTGCTCAGCCTGCACCAAGGCTCGTTCACCTTCGAAATTAGCCCGCCGCTCTCACCCCAGCTCACCACCATTGAAGTCAGCTCTATCCTCGCCGACACCATCAAGCAAATCCAAGAATGGAAGCAGTTTAGCCCCCATATTCAATCCCCCGACCAATGCCCAACCATTATCGAGCTTGAGCAACTGCGCACCGCCCTCAAACCCCAAACCCTCCGATTGCTCACCACCTGGGTAGATGGCAAAACCTCGATTCGGCAAATGGCTCGCTACCTCAACCGCGACATTCTCCATGTAGCCCGCGCCATTTATCCCTACGTCAAACGGGGGTTTGTGCAAATCAACCCACCCGTTGCTGGCAAAACAAAGCAGGGAGAGCTATCGCTTCCCGACGATCGGCATGTTCCTCGCATTGTCTGCATTGATGACAGTGCTACGATTCGTAAAGCTGTGGAATTTATCCTGAATCATCAAGGCTACGAAGCAACAGGGATTAGTAATCCTATCAAGGCCCTGAGCTTAGTGTTTCAACTGAAACCCGATTTGATCCTTTGTGACATTGCCATGCCGGAGCTAGATGGTTATGAGATCTGCGCCATGCTGCGCAAGTCAACCGCCTTCCGGCAAACGCCCATCGTCATGCTCACAGGCAAGGATGGCTTCATTGATCGGGTGAAAGCTCGCATCGTCGAGGCCACCGACTACCTCACCAAGCCCTTTGGGGCCAGCGAACTAACCACCATCGTTGAAAAATATGTAGGATTTGGGCAACCCGATCGCCCTGATCCTCAGGAACTGCTAGCGGAAGCTGTGGAAGATGAACTAGACATCGACCTGACTCAGTCGGCCTCCGCACCATCCCGCCCGTAAACTTGCATGATCATTATCAAAATTGCATTATCGTAGTCTTACGAGGTAGCAAACATCATAACTAAAGGAATCCCTCCCTTTAGCATTCGCGGTTAGCCGATAGGGAAACATAATGAGTACAGTTTTGGTGGTGGAAGATAGTGTGACCCAACGAGAAATGATTACTGACCTTCTTAAGGGCAGCGGTCTCAACGTCACCATCGCAAGCGATGGAGTGGAAGCACTCGAACAAATTCAGGGGCATCGTCCGGATCTAGTTGTGCTAGATATTGTCATGCCGCGAATGAATGGGTACGAAGTTTGTCGCCGTCTGAAAGCCGATCCAAAAACACAGGATGTGCCCGTTGTGATGTGCTCATCTAAAGGGGAAGAGTTCGATCGCTACTGGGGCATGAAACAGGGAGCAGATGCATACATTGCCAAACCCTTTCAACCGACCGAGTTGGTTGGCACGGTGAAGCAATTGCTGCGAGGGTAAGTCACGCGAAACATTAGGCAAGTGCAATGATCAGCAACCCAGACTTTTTAACGGGTAGAGGACAAGATCAAGACCAGGTTCCTGAATTCCAGGAGCTGGAAAGCCCCGAAGGTGAGCTTCACCTTAAGTTTTATGTGACATCAGGCGACGAATTTGCCCTTCCCGCCATTGGCATTCGGGAGGTGATTTCCACGTCTCCCGATCGCATTACCCCCATTCCGAACGTTTCTCCCCTACTATTAGGTACCCTCAACGTGCGAGGGCGTGTCATCTGGGTTGCTGACTTAGGTCAGTTTTTGGGTGATTCTGCGCCCCTGAGTACTGACCGCTCAGAAATTCATGTCATTGCAGTTGAAGACCAAGACACTATGCTAGGCTTAGCGGTTGACAAAATCATTGGCATGGATTGGCTAGACATTGACGAAGTACAGATGCCAACCAATGTTCCCGACAGCATGGCCCCCTTCCTGCGAGGGGAATGGATGACGGAGGGGGATAGCAACCGGTTGCTTCGGTTACTCGATCAGATTGCAATTCTGCGATCGGCACGATGGGCAGCATAAACCAGTCGATTATTTGACACTTGCACGGGCAGGAGAAGGCACATGGGATCAGGTACTGATTACGCGCAGGCATATCAACGCGCTGAGCGAGCATACTTACAGGGTAGCTATCAAGAGGCGGCCGATATTATCGATCAACTGGCAGTCGATTATCCCGAAGATCCAAACGTACTGCTGCTGCGTGGCCATATTTATTGCTATGGGCTCCAGCGCTACGATGTCGCTCAGCAGGAATACCAATCTGTCTTAGGTCTCACCTCTGACACACAGTATATGGACTACGCGAACGACGGGTTGGCCTATGCTAGCCAGTTTGTCGGCGAGATGAGCAGCAGCGCAGGAGACGCACGGTTTGATGATATTGATAGCGACTTTTCTGGCACAGTTCAAGAGCCCTTTGAGTCCTATGAAACAGGAACCAATGGCAGTGCAAGTTATGCTGACTCAGACTCAGATGAAGGCTTCAGCTTCGATTCGGTGGATTTTGACTCCCTCGGCAATGCTGGACTAGAAGACGAAGGGGCGATCGCTGATTTTGAATCAGGCGGATTTGATCCGGAGAATGTGCAGGATTTTGCCGATCCCTTTGCAACCGGTGGGGATCCCTTTGGGGCGGGCAGCAGTCCATCAGATTTTGCCGATCCCTTTGGTGGCGACATGGGCGATCGCAGTGACGACACTCACCCCAGCCTAGACGACACCTTCATTCCACCCCACGTGGATAGCTCAGACGATAGCTACTCCAGCGGTAGGATGGACTCCAGCGGCGGTATGCCCTTACCCCAAGGCTCGGATGATGAAACCCTGTTTATGGGATCCGCAGACGACCTCAACGATGATTTTGGGGTAGAGCCATCCTATGACTATGAAGCTCCCCCCTCCGGCTACGGCAACACCCCCGACTACGACGATGAGCGCACCTTTGTTTCCTCAGAAACGGGTGGGTTTACCCTTGGAGACATGGAGGGAAATGACTTTCCTACCAGCGATGATCCCCTAGCATCCGGGCGATCGTCTGGCAGTATGAGCGGCGGCATTGACTTTTTAGATGAGTTTGACGAGTTTGATGATCTGGGCAGCATTCCAGACTTTGACCTAGACGACAACTCATCCGGGCTGACCAGTCCCTCGATCGGTAGCGCTGATTTTGGCCTGTCCAGCAGTGGAACCCCATCATCGATCAGCGGCACAGCCTTTGACTTTGACAGTGGTGAAGATCAGTCCCTCATCCAGGAAGACGAGATTTTTAGCATCGCTGGCAACTCCGAACAGCTACCTACCTTTACAGGAGATAGCCAGGGCGACGAGCCTGAAGTCAGTGTTGAACAGGGGCCCTTCGCCTTTCTAGAAAATGCCCCGATCCCCAGTAAGCGGTTATTGGTATCAGGGTTGACTGGTGCTGCCTCCGCCTTTGCGGTTGCGGTCGCCACCTTTATCACCGCGACGGTCATCCAAGATGCTGATTCCTCTGCCACGGGGCGCTTGCGCATGAGCGGACTCGTGATGGCGCTGGTGGGGGGTGCCACAGGATTCGGCGTATCGATGGTGTTATCGGGCGCGGCCAATAAACCCATTGAGCGATCGGTGGATGATCTGCGCAAGCAGTTTCATTCTGTATCCCAAGGTAACTTCAATGCCCGAGCAACCGTCTATTCCGAAGATGAGTTTGGGCAGTTGGCTAACGGCTTCAACCAAATGGCGCGGGTGATCCTTACCACCACGAGTGAGGCCCAACGCAAAGCAGAAGAGCAAGAACAGGCCAAGGAAGATCTACAACGCCAAGTGATTCGCCTCCTAGATGATGTGGAAGGAGCGGCTCGGGGTGACCTGACCGTCCAGGCTGAGGTGACCGCGGACGTGCTCGGCGCAGTAGCAGATTCCTTTAACCTGACGATCCAAAACCTGCGAGACATTGTGCAGCAAGTGAAGGCAGCCGCCAAACAGGTGAACAAGGGATCGACGGAAAACGAAATTTTCGCGCGATCGCTCTCCTCCGACGCCTTGCGGCAAGCAGAGGAGCTAGCGGTAACCCTCAACTCGGTGCAGGTGATGACCGACTCCATTCAGCGGGTGGCAGAAAGCGCCCGAGAAGCGGAGGAAGTGGCGCGTTCTGCATCAGCAACCGCCTTGAAAGGTGGAGAAGCGGTAGAGCGTACGGTGGCTGGTATTTTGCAAATTCGGGAAACCGTGGCAGAAACCACCCGCAAGGTGAAGCGCCTGGCAGAATCGTCCCAGGAAATTTCCAAAATTGTGGCGTTGATTTCTCAGATCGCCTCTCGAACCAACCTCTTGGCCTTAAACGCCAGTATTGAGGCGGCACGAGCCGGGGAAGCGGGTCGTGGGTTCGCGATTGTGGCAGATGAAGTGCGACAGTTGGCGGATCGGGCAGCTAAAGCCTCGAAAGAGATTGAACAGATCGTGTTGCAAATTCAAAGTGAAACCGGCTCGGTGATGACCGCTATGGAAGAAGGCACCCAGCAGGTGATTGAAGGAACGCGCTTGGCAGAACAGGCCAAGCGGGCTCTTGAGGACATTATTCAGGTGTCGAACCGGATTGATGTGCTCGTGCGATCAATTACCGCCGATACGGTGGAACAAACCGAGACGTCCCGAGCCGTGGCTCAGGTGATGCAATCGGTGGAGCTAACGGCCCAGGAAACCTCCCAAGAAGCCCAGCGGGTGTCTGCCTCGCTGCAAAGTCAGTTGAGTGTGGCGCGAGATCTCCTGAATTCTGTTGAACGATTCCGGGTTGAATAGCAGGACAGAGGCTGGGCCCTAGACCCATTCACCTCGTCCCCGTAGATGCACAGGTTTCTTCGCATCTAGGTCATGTACTACGAGACTCCCCCTGATGTCGATTCAGGGGCGATCGGGTACATTAAAGCCAATAAGTTTTATTCGACTCAGGTCTTCCTCCTCGGGCCACCTCGGCCAACGACGAGGGGAAGCTGAGCGATCGCCACCCTGATTTTCTTGTCACCACCGCCAGATAGTCTAGAGGAACACTGCTATGAGTATGCAGTCTGAACAGCAACAGCGGATCATGGGCTACTTTATTGAGGAGGCCAAGGATCACCTCAATACGATTGAGACGGGTTTGCTGAATCTGCAAACGACCATCGCAGATTCTGAGATGGTTAATGAAGTGTTTCGGGCTGCCCACTCCGTCAAGGGGGGAGCTGCCATGTTGGGGCTGGGTAGCATCCAAAAGACATCCCACCGCCTAGAAGATTATTTCAAAGTATTACGGGAATGCCCCGTTCAAGTTGACCAAAAACTCGAAAGCTTGTTCCTGCGAGTCTTTGACAACCTGCAAGAGCTGATCGACCAACTGCAGGGACCCTTTGGTCTCACGGAAGATAAGTCCGATGAGGTGATGGCTAACGTTGAACCGGTGTTCGCGGCTCTGAATGAGCATCTCAACAACCTGGTGAGTGCCAGTGGTGGAGCCCCTCCGGAAGAAGTTGATCTATCCGTCGGTGCCGTTGCTGCGCCAACCCCAGCCCCTCAGCGCTCAGCCCCCCAAGAGGAAAGCGCGCTACAACTTGTCTTTCAAAGCGATATACCGGTACATCTGCGATCCATGCTGCAACTCTTCAAGCAGCCGGATCAAGCCGACAGCCGCCAAGCACTCCAAGATATGTGTCGCACGCTCTCCCAAGCGGGGGAGCAGTTTGATCTGAATGCCTGGTGCCAGCTTCTCGATCATGCTAGACGAGCGATCGCCCATACAGACAACGCCTACAGAACCCTAGCGCCCATCTTAATTAAGGAGTTAAAGCAAGCTCAAGAGCTGGTACTGACCGGACAGGCGGAGCAGATCACCTGCAGCGATGCTTTGGCCGATCTTGTACCAGCCACCTTGCCAGAGCTAGATCTAGACTTTGGGGAAGAGATCGATATTGACGCCGATCTTGACAGCCTCTTTGCAGACAATGAACCCGCCAATATTACCGAATCGGCAGATCTAGATTTCCTAACAGCACCAGATAACCTACCCTCATCATCTGGCTTTTTGTCCTTTGATGACATGTCTGATCTGAATTTGGGAGACTCATCCTCAACAGACACCAGCGAGGACGATGACTGGTTCACAGAGAATCTCGAACCGAGCGAGATACCTGAACCTTCCGCGTCGATGGCCGCAGATGGGCAACCTGGTGATGGCTTAGATCTCATTGATGCCCTAGACGACGATCCCAATGCTCTCCGTCCCATAGAGCAGGCTGGCCCTGAGGTGGGAGCGGCAGAGCTCAACACCCTGGCAGACTTGTTTGAAGGAGAATCCATTGATCTCGGGTGGCAGGAAGAGGTCGTGGCAACCGAAGCAGGGTTTGAGGATGCTCTAGAACCAGAGCCCTCTAGCGACTTTTCTGATCTGTTATTTGATCAACCGGAATCAGACGATGCCAGCTCCACAGGCTCGGGGGCGATCGCAGATGACGGCGCTGATTTATCAGTCGACCCCCTACCTAATTTTGATGCTACGTTCATCCAAGACGAAGATCTGAACATTGGTGGGGATGTCGATGATACATCGTCCTCATCCATGGACATCTTCAGTGACCTCACGGAAGAGGACGACAACTCATCCTTTGGCATCGATTTATTTAGCACTTCTGATGCCGACAGCTCGTCTGACGTTGATTTACTTGGCGACTCTGGGCCATCCGATGATGCGGGTTCCGAGACCTCTGGCGAGGCAGACTTAGACTTCCTCGACGGGCTTGATGACGAACTAGGCGATAATCTCGACCTGGGTTTAGACGATCTGCTCATCTCCGATGTCAGCAGCGAACCTGATGCGCTAGAGCAGGATCGCCCAGATGACGCCTCTGCCCAACCGCCGGTTTTATCAACGCTCGATGACGAGATGGGTGACCTCGATGCCATCTTCAACGAAAGCTCATCGGATCAAGACTCCCCCTCGTTCGAAACGGATCTGTGGGGCGACATGGACAGCAACGATGACGCCTTGCTCACCAATTTTCTTGACGATAACCTCGACGACGATACGAGTGCCAACGCATCCGTAACTGACACGGAAGAGGAAGGCATATCTTTTGACGTTGACGCTAGCTTCCCCGAGGACGGTCTAGACAACCTCTTTGACGAAAGCGACGAGCCTGCATCACAAGCAGACACAGATCTCTGGATCACAGAACCCTCTGAAGAATCTCCCTCCACTCCTCCTATCTCGATGGAGGGAGATTATGGGCTAGATCTCGACCAAGGTTCGGATGCATCCCAAGGTGATGAGCCCACCGGTGAGGTTGAAGACTGGTTCACCGAGTCAGGCACAGAAGCGACAGAAGCGGGTGACGCTAGCCTGGCAGACTTGTTGGGCGACAATGACCATGGGCTGGCGGTTAACTTAGAGGATGAACTGCCTGATGAGCTAACCGATACCCGTGAACTAGAGATCGATGGGCTGGATCTAGATCTGGGCGTTGACGTTGCTCCAGGAGCGATCGCCTCCGACGAGGAGAGCACAGGAGACACAGGCATGGACTGGTTTGAGGAATCAGTCAGCGCTAATCCTGATGCGTTTGTGGCTGATCTCTTTAGCGATGATGATGACCTGAGCACCACAGACACAAGTTCATTCCAAGACGAGAACGACCTCGATCTAGCAGGCTTAGATTTTGATCTAGGTACCTTTGGCGATGAGGCGGAAGGAGAGGAGAATGCCCCCTTCAGCTTCGAGATGCCAACAGCCCCCGGCGCAGCATCTGCCACAGAGGACGACGAGTTAGATCTGAATGCTTTAGATCAGTTTTTAGACGATGAGGGCTCAGAACTGGAGCACGATGCCAACCCTCCGGAAGCGATCGCTGAGGGCGACCTTGATCTCAGCAATGTCTTTGATCTAGACGATAGCGAACCAGATGCTTTCACCGACCTCCCAGAGGACAGCTTTGCAGAACTGGATAGTTTGCTGGAGGAAGAGCCCCCTGAGACAGCCATCGACGAGGATGACTTTTCGGATTTAGATGCCCTTCTAGATGACACACCTACAGCTATCCCCAGTGCTCCAGCAGCGGCTCAAGATGACTTTGCCGATCTAGATGCTCTCTTAAATGATGACGCCCTAGATACCCCATCCATCGAGAGCAGTGATGATGACTTCAGCGACTTCGACGACCTCGAAAAACTCCTAGAAGACGCCGACAACACCCTAGGAGGGCCACCCACCAGCAAAGGTGTTCGGCGTTCGTCTCCCGCAACCAGCAGCCGCCGGACAGTACGCCGGGGACAGAGCGATCAAACCATGCGGGTCTCGGTGAGAAATCTTGATAACCTCAATAACCTCATCGGGGAACTGGTCGTTAACCGCAACAGCCTTGAGCAAACCCAAGAACGGCTGCGGCAATTTCTCGACAATCTGCTCTACCAAGTGCAGCAATTAAGCGATGTGGGACAACGGATGCGGGATCTTTATGAGCGATCGCTCCTTGAGAGCTCCCTCCTCTCCAGCCGCAAGGGGCATTTTGGTGGAGGGCCAGCAACCCATCAAAACGATGCTCAACATGCCACTGGAGCCAATTTTGACGCCCTAGAAATGGATCGCTTCACAGGCTTCCATACCCTCTCCCAGGAAATGATCGAACTGATTGTCCGGGTACGGGAGTCTGCGTCAGATATTGACTTTGTGGTGGATGAAAGCGACCAAATTACCCGCACCTTCCGCCAAGTCACCACCCAACTACAAGAAGGGCTGACTCGCTCTCGCATGGTGCCCTTTGCCCAAACCGCCGATCGCCTGCCCCGTGCCGTTCGGGATATTTCGCTGAAATGTGGCAAGCAGGCAGAGTTGGTGGTGGAAGGTCGAGATACGCTGATCGACAAGATGATTCTGGAGTCGCTGTATGACCCCATGACCCACTTGGTCAACAATGCCATTACCCACGGGATTGAAACCCCGGAAGAACGCGTTGCAGCGGGCAAGCCTCCGGTTGGACGCATCACCATTCGTTCCTTCCACCAAGGCAACCAAACGGTGATCTCGATTAGTGATGACGGGGCAGGCATTGACTCGGATCGGGTGAAAGCGAAGGCCATGCAGAAAGGCTTGGTCACCCCTCAAGAAGCTAGGGAGATGACCCGCCTAGACGTGTATGATCTGCTCTTCCATTCTGGGTTTAGCACCCGCGATAAAGCCGATGACTTTGCTGGGCGCGGGGTGGGGATGGATGTCGTGCGCACCAACCTCACGGAAATTCGAGGAGCCATCAACACCGACTCAGCCCTTGGCAAAGGCACAACCTTTACCATCCGTCTGCCTCTCACCCTCAGTATTTCGAAAGCTCTATGCTGTATTAGCAATCGCGCCCGCATTGCCTTCCCGATGGACGGGGTGGAAGACATGCTGGATGTGCCCCGCGATCGCATCCAAACGGATAGTGAAGGACGCTCCTGCATCACCTGGCGGGAGATGCTGCTACCCTTCCAACCCCTCTCGGAACTGCTCAGCCATAACCGCAGTTTAGGACGCGGCAGTGTCTACGGCGGTAGTCAGGAAGATGAAATGGTGTCGGTAATTGTGCTGCGCAGTTCTGGAAATTTCCTCGCCCTCCAGGTTGATCAGGTGCTGGGCGAACAGGAAATTGTGATTAAGCAACTGGAAGGACCAGTGCCCAAACCCGTGGGGATTGCCGGGGCGACGGTGCTCGGGGATGGACGGATTATGCCCATTGCCGACGTGCTAGAACTCATTGATCTTTCAATGGGACGCATCCGCCGCGATTCGGGCAGCTCCCTCTGGACGAAGGACGACCTCACCACTCCAGATACGACGCCTAGTAAGAGTGAGCCAACGGTGCTGATTGTGGATGACTCCATTACCGTCCGCGAGCTGCTGTCTATGACCTTTAACAAGGTGGGCTATCGGGTTGAGCAAGCCCGTGACGGACAAGAAGCCTGGGAAAAACTGCGATCGGGGCTGCCCTGTGATCTCGTATTCTGCGACATTGAAATGCCGCGCATGGATGGGCTAGAACTCCTCTCCCGCATCCAGAAAGACCCCAGCCTCACAGACCTCCCCATCGCCATGCTGACCTCCCGAGGAGCCGATCGCCACCGACAAATGGCCATCACCCTAGGAGCCAAGGGCTACTTCACCAAGCCCTACCTAGAAGAAGCGTTGCTGGATGCGGCTCAGCGGATGTTGAAAGGTGAGGTGTTGGTGGGGCCAGCTAGCTAGTAGTCTGGGCATGAGCCTCAGAGGGTTGATGCTACATCAAGCATCAAAGCTGCGCTAGCATCCGCAGATAGTCCGGTCACATCCACCGTGTAGATTGGCCCGAGATGGCGCTTGAGCGCATGGGTATAGGTGCGATCGTAGTAGTCCAAGATTACCTCACAGGCCTCGGGCAAGCGATCGCCCTTGAGATGGGCAACAGCAGCCTGGGTACGCTGACCGCCTAGCCGTTTACGCAGGCGGTCAGTCGCGGCAATCAGATCGGTAATGGGAGCCACCTGATAGACCGCCACCAAGATTGCCACCCGTTCATCCCGCGATCGCTCCACCTGAAGCATCGGAGCCCGGAGCATCTGCTCAAACAACTCATTAGGAATACGGCAGAGACCAATCCGGCGGCTTTCCGCTTCAATCCAGATGGGGCGATCCAGGGGAAGCTGCTCTAAGGCGATCGCCAACCGATTTTCAAACTGTTCATTGGACGGTTGAGCTGGCAGCCCTAGGGAACCGAAGCTGCTGCCCCGATGACTGGCTAGGTGCTCTAGATCCAGCACCGGTTCACCTCGACGGGCGATCGCCTGCAGACTATCGGTTTTTCCTGTCCCGGTCATGCCGCCCAGCAGGATCATGGGTCGCGTTGTGGCGCAGTAGGTCTGGGCCCAGCGACGAAATCCTTTGTAGCCCAAGGCCAGGGTCGCCACCTGAAAACCTGCCGTTTCCAACAGCCAAGCGACGGAGCCACTGCGCATTCCGCCCCGCCAGCAATGCACCCGCACCACCCGATCGGGAGCGAGCTGTTTCGCGGCGGCCACCAGCGCCGCTAGCTTGGGGCCAGCGATCGCCAACCCCAGTTCCACCGCAGCATCCCGACCTTGGTGCTTATAGCAGATGCCCACCTGGGCCCGCTCCTCGTTGGAAAACAGGGGCAGGCTGGCAGCACCGGGAATATGCCCCTGAGCATACTCAGCGGGACTGCGCGCATCCAGGATCGGCCCAGGCGCATGGAGAAAAGCATGGACATCTAGACAATGGGGCATGGCAAAGGCAACCGTTGAACCTAGGGACGTACCGTGATTGGCGGCTGCTCTGATCGGGGCAAGACTCGACCAATGCAGCGAGAAGCATAGCCCATGGCTTGCAACGCCTCCACACAGGCGATCGCTTGATGATCGGGCACTGCCGCCAGCAGGCCTCCCGAGGTTTGGGGATCAAACAACAGGGGCATTCTATCGTCCGTAGCCATGTCATGCACTTGGAGGTAGGGCAAGACAGCCCAGACGTTTTGGGCATCTAAGGAGCTACGAATTTGGGTAGACAGCAGGTCTTCCACCCCCAATAGGCAGGGCAAGGTGTGCAGGTTCAGTTCCACTGCCACTTCAGAGGCTTGGACAAGGTTGAGCAGGTGCCCCGCCAGACCAAAACCGCTGACGTCGGTGCAGGCGGTCACGCCATGGTGGCGGAAGACCGCGATCGCGCCCTGGTTGGACTGCAGCATGGAGGCGATCGCCCCTTCAATCCAGCGCCCCTTAGCCTGTCGGCGCATATCGGCAGCAAACAGCAAGCCCGTACCCAGCGCCTTCGTGAGAATCAGCGCTTGCCCTGGCTGTAGTCCTTGATGACGCCAGAGATCTTGACGCGCCGCTAGGCCATTGCAGGTCAATCCCAAGGCTAGGCGATCGCCCTCACTGGTATGACCACCGATCAGAGCAGCCTGGGCAACATTGAGCACCATCACCACACCAGCCAGCAGGTGATAGAGCGTTTCTTCCTGCTGCTGAGGTGGCAGAGGCGGTAGGGTAGCGATCGCCAAAACTGATTGGGGCGTGGCTCCCATAGCCCAGAGGTCATTGAGGCAGTGGTGGGCGGTAATTTGGCCGGCGATGAAGGGGTCATCCACCAGCGCCGGTAGATAATCCACCGTTTGCACCAGGAGGCGATCGACAGGAATCTGCACCACGGCCGCATCGTCCGCCGCCCCTAGCCCCATAGGCAACGTGTCTGGGTCAAGCAAGGGATAGGTTTGGCGCAGACGGGCCAGCGATCGCCCCAGAGTGACACCCCCCACCTTAGCGCCACAGCCAAGGCAGCGCATATCATCGTCGGTCATGGCAGCATCTACCGATCGCTGCATCGACGGGGCAGGCAACTGGGCAAACTGCTCCATGAACGTCCTATCAATGTGATCTTTCCAGCGCCATAGCCAGCGGTATGGGCCCAGCCCCCAACGCCCACGAGAGGCCACGGCTTGCCCATCCCCTGTACCAATCAAAATCAAAAATTCCCGCTGGGGATGATAGGGCTGGAGGGGTTGCCCCAGCAGCGATCGCCGCAGATTTTTGACCAGGGGCAGCCCCTGACGCACCGCAAAAACCCCTGCCTTAGGACGCAGATGGTCAATTTGGGTGGCAATGTCGCCCGCGGCGAACACATGGGGATGGGACACCGACTGCAGGTAAGCATTCACCTGGAGGAAGCCTCGTTCATCCGTGGTCAAGCCCGCCGGAGCCAGCCAGGAGGCCGCTGACGCTTGGGTCACCCAGAGGATGCGATCGCAATCCAGCGCAAAGCCGCCTGAACCGACAAGCCGTCCGGGCAATACCTGATCCACCGTCACGCCCAAGTGAACTTGAATACCCCGCTGCTTCAAGATCCGCAGCATCCGTCGCCGCACCCAGCGATCGCGTCCTTCTAAAATCTCTGCCCCGCGATGGACGAGATGCACCTGCAACTGCGGCGGCTGTCCCGCCTCTCGATAGAGGCAACTCAAGTGAGTCTGAATCGACAATGCCAGCTCCACCCCACCCGCCCCCCCACCCACGACCGCCAAACTCAGGGGTTGCTCCGGTCGTTGGCGCACCTGATCCAGGATGGCGTGCCAATGGTGCAGAAACTGGGAAATGGGCTTCGCCGGGATGGCGTAGTCTGCCGCACCCGGCACGGTCGTTGCTGGCGTACTGCCGATGTTGATCGACAATCGGTCAAAGGAGATGGGGGGATGGTTGGCACAGTGAACCTGTTGCCTATCCAGATCAAGACCAACGGCGCGATCGCTAATCAATCGGGCCTTGGCAAAGCTTGCTAAGGGGCGTAGGTCAATATGGCATTGGTCAAACTCGTAATGCCCTGCCACATACCCCGGCAACATGCCTGAATAGGGCGTATGCCACACATCCGTCACCAAGGTCAGCCTCACCCCCGGAATGGGATGCATCCCCATCTGCCGTAGGGCGATCGCATGGCTATGCCCACCGCCAATCAAGACTAAATCCTGCACAATCATCCCTGCTGTGTATCCATCCAACGCGATCGCCCGTTCTTGCCCTAGACCTTGCCCCATAGCCTAGCTATGGGCGTTGACCATGGAACCAAGGGAGAGTAACCCATTCCCCGCATCCATCATCAAAACAGGCCGCCACTATAAAGGGCAACCCCATTGAGTTGCCCTTCTTAAATCCATCAGCAGCGATCGCTCCTACGCACGCGTTTGACTCAGCGCCTCAGCATGGGGTCGCACCTTCGCCAAGATCTGATCGGCGATTTGCGACGCGGTAATGCCCAGATCGGTCTTAGACTCATCCGGCTTCGCATGATCCACCAATACATCGGGAACCCCAATGCGGGTGATCGGCACCGTCACATCATGATCCAGCAACGCTTCAGCCACAGCGGAGCCAAAACCACCCATGGTGCAACCTTCCTCCAAGGTCACCACCCGGCCAGTCTTTTGGGCTAGGGGCACAATGAGCTCGGTATCCAAGGGTTTCACAAAGCGGGCATTCACCACAGTGGCTTCCACACCATGCTCGCTGAGAATTTCCGCCGCCTGCATGGCCGTTTGCACCATCGAACCATAGCCCAGCATCAGCAGATCATCGCCCTGACGCAGCACCTCGCCTTTACCAATGGGCAACGGTTCCCAACCTTCTTCCATCAGCGGCACCCCCAGCCCATTACCTCGGGGATAGCGCATAGCGATCGGGCCATCGGTGTAGTTCACCCCAGTCACCACCATCCGCTGCAGTTCTGCTTCATCCTTAGGAGCCATCAACACCATGTTGGGAATGCAGCGCAAATAGGCAATGTCATACAATCCTTGATGGGTGGGGCCATCTGCCCCCACAATGCCAGCTCGGTCGAGACAGAAAAACACCGGCAGATTCTGAATACAAACGTCGTGGATAATCTGGTCGAAGGCGCGCTGTAAGAAGGTTGAATAAATCGCCACCACCGGGCGCATGCCTTCACAGGCCATCCCCGCCGATAGGGTCACCGCGTGCTGTTCGGCAATGCCCACGTCGATGTACTGATTTGGCAGCTTGGCCTGGAGCTTGTCGAGCCCAGTACCTGTGGCCATAGCAGCAGTGATGCCGATGATCTTGGGATTATTTTCCGCAAGCTTCACCAGCGTATGGGCAAACACCTTGGAATAGCTGGGAGGCTTGGGCTTGCTGGCAGGAATCGCCTTACCGGTGGTCAAGTTAAAGGGCGACTGGGCGTGGTAGCCCACCTGATCTTCTTCCGCGATCGCATACCCCTTACCCTTAACCGTTGCCACATGCACCAACACCGGCCCTGGATGCTGATGAGCTTGACGGAAGCTGGTGATCAGTTCTTCCAGGTTATGACCATCCACCGGGCCCATGTAAGTAAATCCTAGCTCTTCAAACACTGCCCCCACTTTGGGCACCGCCAGCCGCTTCATCCCTTCCTTGATGCGGTGGATTTCCGGAGATAGGGAATCACCCACAAACGGCAGATG
>DATNRH010000685.1 GCA_036703605.1 Candidatus Obscuribacterales bacterium
GTAATCAATGCGGGTGCAGCCATCTTCCACCATCGCAACCAGAGTCTAGAAGAGCGAGTAGCGCTCCTAGAAGCTCAACAGGCGCACCCCAACATCCTTGAACGGAAAGCACTTAATGGTGTTGCAGTCGGACTGGATGTAACCGCCCAAGAGGTTCAAACGCTCATTGATGCAGGTGCCAACCTCATTGGGATCGAAGTCGCCCATGCGTACCATGAGCGCCTACTCGACACGATTCAGCGTATTGGCCCCTATTGCAAAAACCAAGATATCCTTCTGATGGTGGGCAATTTTGCATCCGTCGAATCTCTCCACTGGCTCGCCCAGTATGATACGGGGGGCTTCGTCGACATCGCGAAAGTATCCCAAGGTGGAGGCAGTGCCTGCACGACACGGCTCATGACGGGGATTGGCAAGCCAACATGGCAAGCGGTGTACGATGCCTGTGAACAGGACTTCCCATTTGAAGTCATTGCAGATGGAGGTATCCGTAGATCGGGTGACCTAGCAAAGGCTCTGGGGGCAGGTGCATGTTGTGGGATGGTAGGAGGTATGTTGTCGGGGACGGATGAGGCACCCGGTGCGGTCATCCTGAAAGGGACTGAGAAGTTCAAATCTTTCCGAGGCATGGCGTCACTAGAAGCAAAGGCGGCTATCGATAGCCCGGAGCGGCACGTAGAGGGGGTCGCTACCTTGGTGCCTTACAAAGGCTCGGTCGTACCCGTTCTAGGTCAGATTCGAGACGGGCTTCAAAGCTCTGTGTCATCATGTGGCTTCACGAGATTGACAGATTTCCGAAAAGAAGTACGATTCCAGCGTGTATCTCAAGCCTCTCAAGTAGAGGCCCAACCTCATTCCAAATGGCTCTGATCCAATGAAGATTGTTGTATTGTGTACCGCCATCACCCTCTTCAGTTGTGGCCCCTCGTTGCCTTCCTACTATCAGGGTATGGGCCGGAAAGACTGTTCCGATCACCCCAAAGATAGCAGCATAACCTGTTGCACTTGCTTAACCGGGCCGGGGGGGTCCGAAAGTCAAAAAAGGCGAATTTGGTCTACACCACTCGTGAGCCTCTAAAAGTGAAAAA
>DATNRH010000686.1 GCA_036703605.1 Candidatus Obscuribacterales bacterium
TAAACCCAATGATGAATTGGCGATCGCTCAACAGGCCGGCGAACTCCACCGCAATTTCCAAGGCTACACCACCCAGCCCGAATCTGACCTACTGGGCTTTGGCATGACCTCCATCAGTATGTTGCAGGATGTCTATGTGCAAAACCATAAGCGCATCGGTGATTTCTACCGTGCCCTAGATGTCGACCAATTGCCCATCGATAAAGGCGTGCGGCTCACCCAGGATGATCTGATTCGGCGCACGGTGATTATGGAGTTGATGTGTCAGTTCCAGCTCTCGGTACAAGACCTAGAGGCCAAGTATCACCTAGGGTTTGACCTAGAGTTCAACGACTATTTTGCGTCGGTGCTCCCCCAACTGGATGCCCTAGAAGCCGATGGACTGCTCAAGCGCTGGGGTGATGGCATTGAAGTCACCCCTAGCGGCCGCTTGCTGATTCGCAACATCGCCGCCGTGTTTGATACTTACCTAGGCGCTCGCACAGGTAACACCTTTTCGAAGGCAATTTAAGGAACGACACCTATAGATGGGTCGCGCATATCCCATCTCAATCTTGCCAACTTGGGGCGTTGCTGATCACCCAACGTGCTGATCATCCAAATCCATGGGGGTCTGCACGTGTTAGCACAACCTTAATCAGGATTCTCATGCCTTGTGCTCGTCAGCAACACCCAAGCTGGACATCCTGGGCCGCCGAGTCTCCAGGAAACTCTAAACCCCTAGCTCATTGTGTTGTGTGAGGTATTCATGTCCGTTAGTTCCCTACCACCCCATCCCAGCCGCTATCCTCTCAACTGGGTTGCCGTTACATTATTCACCGCCGTCCATGCCCTAGCCCTGCTGGCCCCATGGTTTTTCTCATGGGCGGCCCTAGGCGTGATGTTGGCCCTCCACTGGCTCTTTGGCAGCATCGGCATTTGCCTTGGCTACCATCGCCTCCTCAGCCATCGCAGCTTCCAAGTTCCCCGCTGGCTGGAATATGCGATCGCCATCATTGGCGCACTGGCCCTGCAAGGCGGCCCCATTTTCTGGGTGGCGGGCCATCGTCTGCACCACGCCCACACCGAAGATGTGGAGCAAGATCCCTATTCTGCCAAGCGCGGCTTTTGGTGGAGCCATATGCTGTGGATGATCTATCCCCATCCAGATTTCTTTACCTACGATCGCTACCAAAAATTTGCCCCCGACCTAGCCCGCCAAGGCTTTTATCGCTGGCTCAACAGCAACTTTCTGCTATTGCAAATCCCCTTAGGTTTGCTGCTCTACGCCATCGGCGGCTGGTCGTTCATCATCTACGGTCTGGTCTTGCGCGCCGTCTTGCTCTGGCATAGCACCTGGTTCATCAACTCCGTCACCCACATGTGGGGTTACCGCACCTTCCACGTCAACGATAATTCCCGAAACCTTTGGTGGGCAGCGATCTTGACCTACGGTGAAGGCTGGCACAATAACCATCACGCCTATCCCCACGTGGCCAAAGCAGGTTGGCGCTGGTGGGAAGTCGATGTTACCTGGTGGGCGATCTGGCTGCTCAAGTCGGTCGGTCTAGCCCGAGAGGTTGTTATGCCGCCAGACAAAGCTTTAGCCCTTGCTGTTCAACCGGTGCAGCGATCGCTCTAATATCGCTGTACCAAAGCCAACTTGCACAGATAACAGTCGGGGTGTAGCCATTACACCCCGTTTTTTTGTCGCTCTCTCGACTAAATCGCTACAAATACTGTGGCTCTTGAGCTGGATGTGCCATGGGTACAGATACGCGAATGGGGTGGAGCCGCAACTCCACCCCACCCTATATCTCTGGATAGCACTGCTACAAAGCGATGGTTAAGACTGACTCGATACCGTCAACTCTTCCTGCTTCTTCAAGCGACGCTTGCGGGCATAGAGTTGGATAATCACCGCGATCGCCAACACCGCCGCTCCAGTTCCCCAAGCCGTAGCGCTGGTGGGCAGGCTGTTCTTAAAGATGGCGAGCAGCACAATCAAGCCCAGCAAAATCGTAGGGATTTCGTTAATCCGCCGCATTTGCATACTGTTAATCGTGCAGGTATCTTCAGCAAGCTGGCGCTGCAGCCGTCCACAGTAGAAGTGGAATCCCAACAGAATCGCGACCAAGAGCAGCTTCACGTGCAGCCATGCTTCCCGCATCACGTGGGGTTCTGTGGCAACGATCGCGATCGCCATGGTGATGGTGAACATCATGGCAGGCATCATGATCAGCTTATAGAGACGCTTCTCCATCCGGCTATATTCTTCCTTGAGAGCCGAGCGGATGGGTTCCGGTCTTTCGTCTGTTTCGATGTGATAAACAAAGAGGCGTGGCAGATAAAATAATCCGGCGAACCAGGCTACAAAGCCAATGATATGAAATGCTTTAAACCAAAGATATGCCATGATGCGCTATAAACGTTTGCTAAGACAACCATTCTTTATATTACCGAGGATGGCTGGCGCTCTAGGCCCGGCCCTATGGATATAGTGTTGATTCTTAATATTTATAGCGCTCCAGCAGGGGAGGTCTGCAATGGCTGAGCTTGAACGTGATGGCTTACGAGACAGAATTCCGTGGCTGAGATCTCAGACGTGACGTTCCGATCTATTTCAATACAGCTGCCAGATTTTGGCTACACTCAACCCTCGTCTCATAAAGATTTGAGCATTGTGCCGTGTGGCAACTCTGCTCAACCTTCGTCTCATATGAATTGGAGCCTTGAGCAGCGTCGCAATGCTTGCCCATAGTTTCGTCTCCACTTAATTGCGATGATTATTGCTGTAGGGCACATTTGCCCCAGCCCACTGCAGCTTTTCACGCAGTGTGCGGTAGTAAGAATAGTTTTCCCGCAGCATAATAAACTGGGCAGGGCGATCGGCCATACGCACATCTACTCGCTGTCCTGGCCAGATCGAGGTGGCCAACACGCCATCCATCCACAGCTTGGTGTTGAGTTCTCGATCGGCCAACGGCCAAATGCTGACCACCGAACCGCAGGGAAGAATAATCGGACGGCTGGATAGACTTAGAGGACAAATGGGGGTGATGGCGATCGCATCCATGCCGGGATGAAGAATCGGGCCATTGGCAGCCACGGTGTAGCAGGTAGATCCTGTTGGCGTGGCCACAATTAGCCCATCACCTTGGTACTGATCCACCACTTCGCCATCAATGGCTAGCTCTAGAATCGACGTGATCATGCGATCAGCGGAGGCGGGCTTCACGCACATCTCGTTCAGCGCAAAGAAGCGATCGCTCACCGGCTCCAGATTGGTATGGTTGCCCTCAAAGGTTGCGCCCTGGAGCATCATCCGCTGCTGCACCGCAAAGCGATCGTCCCGCAGGCGATCCCACACTTGGTCTGAATCTTGAAAAATATCGAGGGGTTCGGTCAAAAAACCTAGATGACCGCCCACATTTACCGCCAAAATCGGGATGCCGTCCGGGGATAAATGGCGCGCCGCCGCCAAGGTTGTCCCATCGCCCCCCAGCACCAGAGCTAGGTCAATGGGCTGGGAAACCGAGGCCAGAAAAACCGGGTAGGGATTGTCTTTTGGCCCGCTTGGGCCCATTAAAACACGACACCCCCGCGCTTCGAGCTGTCTCGCACAGGCTTCAGCGACCCGCTGGCTATTGCGGTCTCCAGCTTTGTGGGCAATGATGACTTGCTTTAAATCCACTCCCTTACCACTTGAGGAGATTGAATTGCTCCATATCCACCGTGTTGCGATTACGGTAGATGGACAGCACAATGGCTAGCCCCACGGCCGCTTCCGCTGCCGCAATTGTAATCACAAACACCCCAAACACCTGCCCTTTGATGCTAGCTGGATCGAGGTAGTTGGCAAAGGCAATCAGGTTGAGGTTGACAGCATTCAACAATAGTTCGATCGACATCAGCACCCGAATGGCATTGCGGCTGGTGACAAGACCATAGATGCCGATACAAAACAGGGCGGCGGCTAGCAGTAGAAAATACTGAAGAGAGATCATGACTATATACAGAGTACAGACTAAAAACACCAGATCAACAGGAAGCGATCGCTGGGGAGCGATCGCCTCTAGAGTTTCCTAACTCTCCGAATCACTAGGGGTTGTTGCCACCCCAGCCAACTCCCGAGGACGCTCAGGCAAGGTTAGTGCTGGACGTTGAATCGTGTCAGCATCTAGGTCAGGCAGAAACTCTCGGCGTGCCAGCACGATTGCTCCAATCAACGCAATCAGCAGCAGCACAGACGCCAATTCAAACGGCAGCAAGAAGTCGCTAAACAAGTGTTGACCAATAATCACCGTCGCGTTGTCTCCCGCCGCAGGCAGCATCGACACTTGCCAGGGGGTAGTTACAATCATCGTGCCTAGGAGAGCAAACAATCCAACGCAGACCAACGCCGTCGCGGCTCGCCCCAGCCACACATTTTTCAGGGGAACAAAATCTTCCTGCTTGTTGACCAACATAATGCCGAACAGGATCAAGACATTCACCGCGCCGACATAGACCAACACTTGGGCCGCTGCCACAAAGCCTGCATTCAGCAAAATATAGAGTCCAGAGATGCTAATAAACACCCCCCCAAGCAAAAAAGCTGAATAGACAATGCTGGATAGCAACACCACACCAAGGGCTGTGCCGAGCATCATCACGGCTAGCACCCCAAACGAAACGAGCTGAACTCCATCGGCTAAATTCACAACTGATGAATCTCCTTCTTTATCGGCTGATAGTTGGGCCCACGAGCAGGATCAGCAGCACAACGTCGTTTACGCCAGTTGCGCCATCAACACCCATGAGCTACTTAGAGGTGGTTTCCTGTTCTTGTTCTTCCAGAATTTCATCTGGAGTCTTGCCAGACCGGCGAGAACCCGCAGGCAGATCATGAGGATCCAGAACACCCTTGGGTAAATACCCCAATTCCCGTAGAGGCGTCACCATTGGATCTTGGGTCACCTTGTAGGGTAGACGGCCCAACGCTACATTATCGTAGTTCAACTCGTGGCGATCATAGGTTGCCAGTTCATATTCTTCCGTCATCGACAAACAGTTGGTGGGGCAATATTCCACACAGTTGCCACAGAAAATACAAACACCGAAGTCAATGCTGTAATGCTTCAGGTTTTTCTTCTTGGATTCTTTGTTAAATTCCCAATCCACCACAGGCAGGTTGATGGGGCAAACTCGTACACAGACTTCGCAGGAAATACACTTATCAAACTCAAAGTGAATACGTCCGCGATAGCGCTCAGACGGGATCAGCTTCTCGTAAGGATACTGCACCGTGACAGGACGACGCTGCATATGGTCGAAGGTCACCGACAGACCTTGACCAATATACTTGGCGGCCTGCAGCGTCTCCTTGGTATAGTCGCTGACTTGTTTGAGAAACTTCAACATGGTGTTTTGCTCTCTCGGTATGCTCAGATAATCGGCGTCTGCAATGGGTAACGCGAGGGTAGACCGTCGTTAAGAATAGGTCTTAACCGCCAAAGGCGATGGGGAAAGCTAGCTTCAGCCCTGCCGTCACCAGTAAGTTGACAAGGGCAATGGGCAAGAGGAACTTCCAGCCCAAGTTCAATAGTTGGTCAATGCGCACCCGAGGCACAGTCCATCGCACCAACACGGCCAGAAAGACCAACAGGTAAGCCTTAAAGATCGTCATGACAATCCCTAAGGAAGCGGTGACGACCTGAAGCCACGGCGTGGTTTCGCTCACTCCAATCCAACGAGAGATCAGATCAATAGAGATTGGAAATTCCCAGCCGCCGAGATATAGCACGGCTACCAGCAGGGCAGATAGCACTAGGTTAACGTAGGAGCCTAGATAGAAGAGGGCAAACTTCATGCCCGAATATTCTGTTTGGTAGCCTGCCACCAGTTCTTCTTCCGCTTCAGGCAAGTCAAAGGGCAAACGCTCACATTCTGCCAGGGCAGACACCCAGAATATCAGAAAGCCAACCGGCTGCCGCCAGATATTCCATCCGAGGATGCCGTAGCCCGACTGCTGTTCCACAATGTCGATGGTGCTCAGGGAGTTAGACATCATGACGATGGCTAAGACCGCTAGTGCCAAGGGAATTTCATAGCTGATGGATTGGGCAGCAGCCCGCAGGCCACCGAGAAGCGCATATTTATTGTTGGAGGCATAGCCTGACATCAGCAGACCGATGGGGGCAATGCTCGACAGGGCAATCCATAGAAAAATGCCGACCCCAAGATCCGTAATCAGCATGTGTTGGCCGAAGGGCACCACGATGAAGGAGAGGAACACCGGCACCACCACCAACACGGGGCCCAGGGTAAAGAGCCAGCGATCGGCTTTTGCCGGGACAATGTCTTCTTTAAATAAAAGCTTGACGCCATCGGCGACGGGAATCAGCATCCCAAAGGGCCCGGCATATTCGGGGCCAATCCGTTGTTGGGCAGCGGCAGATACTTTTCGTTCTAGCCAGGTGGTGACCAACACGCCAACAGTGGCAGAGACCAGCATCAGGAGCAAGGGTAGGGGAACCCAAACGGCCTTAGCAAGCTCCGCTGGCAGGCCTAGCTGGGCCAGGAGTTCAATAAAACTTCGCTGTAAATCAATACCAGATGAGTTCATACGCTCGAAGTTTGGTGGATGGGCTTCAATCAGGCTGAGCGATCGCTCGTATGGAACCGAGAATGCTAAGCCAAGCTTGTATAAGCTGAACAACTAGTGGTTTTTCTACTGTTCAGTATATCGTTGCGTGACTTAACAATCGGACAGAGACCCCTAGGAAGTTTAGGACAGTTTGATAAGTTGTGCTTAAGTGAGGGGCGATCGCTC
>DATNRH010000687.1 GCA_036703605.1 Candidatus Obscuribacterales bacterium
TAAAGTTTGTGTTTCTTCATTCATCAACCTCCATGACGCCGTCCCCAGACTCCACTACCGGGTTAAAGCGAGCCCAAATTCTCCAGGGTGCCCTAGAAATTTTTCTGCGCCAAGGCTACGAGGGCACCAGCATGGATCGGGTTGCTGCGGCCGCCGGAGTGTCCAAGATCACCATTTACAAGCATTTTGCAGATAAAGAAGGGCTCTTCACCGCGTTGATTGAGCAAGTCACCGCCCAGCGTTTCAATCAAGTCTTCGGCACCATCTCCCTCGATGATCAACCAGCTCAGGTGCTGCGGCAGATTGCCCAGAAATTTCTAGACCTAGTGGCGGTGGATGATGAATATGTGGCCTTTATGCGGCTGATTATTGGAGAATCGGGTCGGTTTCCAGCCCTAGCCCAGCTTTTCATTCAATCTTTACCCCAAAAGGTGTGGCGTAGCCTCGTTCATTATTTTGACTCTCATCCTGACTTAACGATCGCTCATCCTGATGCAGTAGCCCGGATTTTCACGGGCACATTACTCAGCTATGCCATGACCCAGAGAATTATGCATGGACAGCATATTGCCCCCATGAATCCGGAGCTGTTGATCGACTGCTTGATTGGTCTTATTCTTGCCCCCCAGTCCATACCCCCTGAAGACCTCTAAGGCTCATCCCATCGCCTAAGTAGTAGGTAGGAATGGTGACCTGAAGCAACAACCTTCCCGTCTGGCAACCTATGGTTTAGACTCAACCTATGGCATCGTGATGAGTTGAATGTCTCCTTTACCAAATTATTCCCCACGGCAACTACGACTTGGGCTCCTTGAGGCTGAAGTCATGGACATTATTTGGCACCATAACCCGCGGACATATGGTGATGTATTGGGAAGGGTGGCTGTCCTACGGTTTGTCTGCTGGCGTTTTAGCGATCGCCCTCGGCTGGATGCTGAAGTTAGCCATTGATGGGCATCGGGCTCTACAGTCTGTGCGCCACTGTGAGCGATCGCAGATAGGTCATTATACCTGCCGTATTTTAGAGCTAGAGTTACCCTACAGTGCTCAAGTAGGCTTTTGGAATCCTGAATTATACCAAGTCCGGCTAATCAACCCTAGAATGAGTAATGGAGTTGTATAACAGGCTGAAAGCAAGATGGGGCGTCGACTGAAGCTAGAACCACATTTAACCATTGAGGAACTGGAGCAGCGCTATAAATCCGCCAAGAGCGG
>DATNRH010000688.1 GCA_036703605.1 Candidatus Obscuribacterales bacterium
TTAGTGCGTGAAATATCTCATCAGGTTAGCTTGAACGAAGCGGACATCCCACGTCTTTTACGCACAGCAGTTCGTCGTTTAGAGCGCCATGGACACCTTGCTACCCTGGGTGAGTTGGTCTTGGCCCCCTTGGAGCAGCAACGAGAATCGATTGATCGGTTTGAACTAGACGTGACGGAGAAAAGCGTTGTCCAAATTTTGTTGGGGTTGCAGCTTAATCCAGCATCCGTGAGCGCGAACATTTTTCCGATGTTAGGCCTCTTAGAGGATCTAAAACAGGCGATTCGAGAGCAAGGCTTAGGAGGAATGCATGCCCTTGCCCTTCAGCGCCTATCTGCTAAAAATTTGCTAGACAAAAATCCAAATATCCAAAAAGATGTGATCAAACGGGCTCGGGCTAGACTTTTAAAGCAGGTGATCACCAATAAACTCTCCGTGGCGCAGGTGCGTAAATTGGTGGCAGAGGAAATCAGTCGTCATACCAAAGTCTCTAAACCTAGCCCGACTCAGCGGCAGGTTGAAGGATTAATTCGCAATGTAGAAAAACTTGAGATGAGTCAGCTTGAGCGATCGCACCTTGAGCAACTGCAGGAAGCTCTGCGCAACACCTTATCCGACATTGAAGCTGCTTTGGGGACTAATGCCTAAATGCCTAGCCACTTTGGAGACAGGCATTCGTTGACCAATGAAGCAAATGAGCTGCATACAGATCTAGGCGCGGGGGAGACTGTCTCGATGAGTTGGACGTTGGAGATGGATGTGCGTAGAGCCTACTGAACATGAGTTTGGCTAGCGTACAGCTAGTCAAACCTATCTCTCTTGTGTCATTTGGGGCCATTCTGACAAATCCTTGCTATTGCGGCTAGTGACATCTGATCAGAGAATCAGGGCTTGAACTCTTTTTTGGGCTTGATAAAAGAGAGCTCATATCGAGCCCGGTTGAAGGGGCATAGCTGGGATATCCTGCCTTTGATCCCCTGCTTCGCCGCCTTTTGACAAGAGGGCGGCAGACATCTGGATCATGTCTAGGTTTTGAATGCATGGCGTGTCTGACCAGATTTGATATTAGGAGAATGGCGATCGCTC
>DATNRH010000689.1 GCA_036703605.1 Candidatus Obscuribacterales bacterium
GGCAGCCTGTTTAAGGGCAATAGCCGAGCCATACACTAAAAATAACGAGTTTTTCTCCCGCTTGAGGGGAACTTCAACGTTGAGTCTGGGTCTTGAAGCTTGCAAGAAGCACTCTGATTCTGTTCCTTGCAAAACAGCAAGACTCTGGAGATCCTGAAACAAACACTGGACGATTTGCGATCGCCAAGAGATAGCCGTCCATCGTTCTACAAGTTCTGTCAAATACATCCGTCGAATACATCATCAGAGAGATGCACAATTGAATTTCAGTATGGGATAAAGAGAGGCAGTCCGTTTAGCCGCCTAACATTAGGAGTCAATCAGGCCATTGTGTCTAGCGTCACACATGTGAATCGTGGGGGTGTCACCCATACCCTAAGCCTTGCAAGCCATCAACTCTAAGTTGACGACAGGCAACAACGTGATAAAACTACAGCCTAGTGTCCGTAATTTTTTCTACATTGTTTGTATCTGTAACGGTTATGCTAAGTTTACACTCCTGCTCTCCAGTGGTCAGTTCACGGATTCAGAGGAAGAGTGCCATAGGCCCTTAAAACCTGACTGATTTTCCTTGTTGATGTCTAATGTATTCACCTAGTGTTTCTCGGATTGCGCAACCTGATCTCCATGGTTCTGACTACTGATGCGATCGCCCTCTACCGTTAATCAAGTGATCTGGGGTCGAGCGATCGCATTCTGATTGATTCACCTGTGATTTGCTTGTTTATGCTCTGTGTAAGGTTTTCGTGACGTCGCATCCACAACATTCAGCTATGTTTTCAGCATCCTCCCAGCCAGAGGCCTCTCGCCCATTTTTAACTTGGCAGCGCATTATTGATTGGGCGCAGGAACATTATCGCTGTCGCACCTTTGAAAAAGATGAACGCATTCCTGCCCGTCCAGGGTTACTCTACCTGGTTCAATGTGGGTCTGTGCGGCTTGTTGGTGAAGCGCAGGTTAGTGCTACGGGGCATACGGCGCGATCGCCCCACATTAATTCGGAGGAGGCCTTTTTGGGGTTTGTTGGCGCAGGTCAACCCTTTGAAATTGTGGCCCAGTCGCCGTTTACCCTGCAGAGCTTCGCCCATGTAGACCAAACATCCGTAATTTGGATGTATTGGCATGATCTCGACAACTGGCCCCATTTCCGCCGGGAAGTTCTCGATGCTTTTCGCTATCAACATCAGCGTAAGCTACTTTGGCTAAGCACTTTGGGTCAACGGCGTACTATTGACCGGCTCTTAGGATTCCTAACCCTACTCATCGAAGAATTTGGTGAACCTTGTGCAGATGGCTATTGCTTACCTTGGGTACTCACCCATGCGCAAATCGGTAGCGCTATTGGTTCTACGAGGGTAACAGTAACTCGACTGATGGGTAAGTTACGCCAACGAGGGCTAATCACAACCTACGGCGATAATTTGCTCTGTATCCCATCTCAACCTGAGTCATAGCCCCGGTTGACTGACCCTTAAAGCCCCTCTTCCGTCCTGGGAGAGGGGCTTTAAGGGATGTCTCCTAGCAGTCTAGATTGCTTAGGAGGCTTTTAGATGAAGGCTCAAAACGGCAGCCCCCAGTAATTCACCCGGTCTTGAATCCAGCCCTCGGCATACCAGCTAGCGATCGCTTCATTAATCTGTCGTCGTAGATCGTCGTATTGATTGCCGCGACGGGTGGCAACAGATAGAGAATCGGCAGCCCAAGTTGTGGGCAACAGGCGATAGGCGGGATAGGTCTGCACCCATCCGGCTAGAACACTGGTGTCCCCAGCAAAGGTGGCGGCCTGCCCCGTTTCCAGCAACTCCAAACCTTCTTGGTAGGAATCCACACCGATCAGAGTCGGTTGGGGTAGGTAGGACCGCAAGTTGGCGATGGTGCTCGATTCGTTGAGCACGGCAATGGGCGATCGCCCTGCATCGGCAAGGGTTTGAATGGCAGCATCTTGGGTGACGAAGGCAGTGCCATCCAGATAGTAAGGGGCGCTGAAGCTGACGATGCGCGATCGCGAGTTGGTGCGAGTTAGCCCGGCAATCACCAGATCAACCTCGCCCTCTAAAAGCACCGTGAGGCGATCGCGATTTTGAACCGGATAAAACACCACGGCAGTGCGATCGCCCAGCAGTTCCTCAGCTAAACGATGGGCTACATCAATTTCTAGCCCCACCAGTTCCCCCTCGGCATCTCGAAATCCTAGGGGACGCAGATTGTCTTTCACACCCACAATCAAATAGCCACGCTCCTGGATGACCGACAGCTCGGCAGCCCAGACGGCGGCCGGGAGCAGCGCGCCCACGCCACCAAGGGAAAGGGCGATCGCCATCAATGAACTTAGAGTCAGGCTACGCATGAGAGTTAGGGTCTAGCAACGGGCTTTCGCATTGTAGCAATCCAGGCAAAAGACCACATAAAAAAATGCCATCCCCGACACTTGTTCAGGGATGGTTCACAGTCTCTTCTGTAGCCTTGGGCTTAACGACCCTGGGTGGCTACTTCCACAACCTTGGCAAATCCGGTGGGATCTAAAACCGCCATTTGAGCCAACATTTTGCGGTTGAGCTGAATGTCTGCTTTCTTGAGCTGACCAATCAACTGGCTATAGCTGATGCCATGCTGACGCGCTGCGGCATTGATGCGGGTAATCCACAGACGACGAAAGTCCCGCTTACGGCGACGACGATCGCGGTAGGCGTTACGCAGGGCCTTCATGACCTGTTGGTTAGCCGAGCGGAACAGCTTGGAGTGTGATCCCCGGAAGCCCTTCGCCAATTTTAAGATCTTCTTGCGACGCTTGCGGGCAACGTTCCCGCGCTTAACCCGTACCATAGTTTCAAGTCCTGCGTAACTGTAATAAACGTAAGTTGTCTCTAAACCTATCAGGGGCGATCGCTGCCCTGCTCACGGGATGTAGCCCTCTAGTTCACCATGCCAAGTGTCCGAAACGAGGAACCCTGCCATCTCAAGTTAAATGGAGAGCGATCGCCTATCAAGACGCTGCGCTTAGAGGTAGGGCAACATCATTTCAACGTTCTCAGCATCTCGCTCATTCACCACCACCAACTTCGAGAGGCGGCTCTTGCGGGTGGGTGACTTATGCTGAAGAAGGTGATTCTTAAAGGCTTTACGGCGCACAATCTTTCCACTGCCCGTGCGGCGGAAACGTTTAGCGGCGGCTTTACGGCTTTTGAGTTTGGGCATGGTCTTTGTGAATTCTACACAGTCTTTAATAGTACCTGTTAACCATCCTGATGCGCAAGGGGTTAATAGGACTTTGTACATTCCAGGGTAAACTCTCTCAGTTAGATGCCTGGGCAACGCTTAAAACTAGTATCCATGCTGGGGCTGGCCGCCCGGCTCGTACCGCTAATACACCGCTAATGTCGAGGCTGAACAGCTATTTTTTCTTCTTTCGGGATCCTTTTTTGTCCGACTTAGCTGGACTAACCTGATCGAGGGGGCCGTTAATCAGAGCGTTCAGACCATACACGTGGCGGCTACCGGCCAGGGGAATCAGGGTGATATCCCGTTCATCCCCAGGCTCAAATCGGACAGCGGTGCCAGCGGGAATGTCCAAGCGCATACCCTTGGTGGCTTCCCGGTCAAACTGCAGGGCGGTATTCACTTCAAAGAAATGGAAATGGGAGCCGACTTGGATGGGGCGATCGCCGCTGTTAGCCACCGTTACGGTGAGAGTGGGCATCCCCGCGTTCAGTTCAATGTCGCCGTCGCCTGGAATCAACTCACCGGGGATCATGGTAGATGCAGGAGTGGCGGTCTTTGCTGACTTTTTGGATGTTTTTTTAGCCATGGGGCAAAACCTTAGCGAATCGGATCGTGAACCGTCACCAGCTTGGTGCCATCGGGAAAGGTGGCTTCCACCTGTACCTCGTGGATCATCTCGGCAATGCCCTCCATCACATCGTCGCGGGTGAGCAGCGTGGCACCGTAGCTCATCAAGTCAGCCACGGTGCGACCATCGCGTGCGCCTTCTAGAATGGCGGCGGAAATCAAGGCAACGGCTTCGGGATAATTCAGCTTCAGCCCGCGATCCTTACGCCGCTCGGCCACCAAGGCTGCGGTGAAGATCATCAGCTTGTCTTTTTCTTGGGGAGTCAGTTGCATAGGTGAGGTGAAACCGGCGGGTAGGCAGTGGTTGCAAGAATCATGCCTTAGATGGGGCGCGATCGCAACTACATTGTGTTAAATCGCTATGACGTGAGGTCAGACGACACCGCCACTCGAATGACTTGGGAGAGGGGGCTCTCCACATCGCCGAGCCGGACTTCTGGGGTATTGCTAATCAGAGGGGCCAGGGCCGTGAGCAGCGATCGCAGATGGGGGGTGCTGGCTCCGCTATCTACATACACCCGTTCGGCTAAATTGTTCAGGCGTTTCCAGGTGGTGTACAGCTTGGCAATAGTTTGTTCAAGCTGAGCTGCTTGGTTAACCATATCAGCAGTGGAACTCAGGCATCCCACGCGCAGGGCTTCCTCCAGCGCCGATTCTAAGTCAAGGGGCGTGGTGGTGAGGGCCTGCACTTCGGTAGCGGATTGCAGATACTTGGCCAGGTAGCGAGCTTCGGCGGTGACCTGTTTGACCGTGTCGAGATCTGGGCTGGCCGCCACTTCTTCCTGGAGGGGAGCTTGGTGGGGGGCAGACAGTTTTTCCAGTTCTCGCACTAGGGGAGCGACATAGCGCGTGGGCAGGCTATTGTCGGCGGCCTTTTGCCGAATTTCTGCCGGCAGCAGTTCGGAACTCATGGCTGTCCAGTCATCAGAGAGATGCCGCACTTCCCGGCGGGTAATGTGGTCACCGCGCCGGGCTGCTTCTCCCACCATCTGCTGCACTTCCGGGGCAGATTGAGCCGTTTCCACAAAGGCCCTCTTGCTGAATTGGTTCACATGCTCAGCTTCCAAAAAACCGCCATCAATCAACGTATCAGCGCTATCGGCAACTTCAATCCAGGAATAGGCTTGGCTTTTGCTAATATCTCGTTCCTTGAGCCAGTTGAGAAATCCCGTGCCCCGGCCGTCCCCCGATCGCTTCTCCCGATCGCGCACCGTGCGGAGAATGCGCCCGCGCCAGATATCCGTTTGTAGATCAAAGCGATCGCAAATCTGCCAAGCTTGGGAGACGGTATGTTCAAACTCACTGTCCGACACCTGCTCATCGTGGGGATCAGGGAGATGAAAGCCTAGCTCGACGGCGGTATCCGAGGTGCTGGGGAGGGCGGAGGACATGGGAACGGATTGAACCATAGCTGTGCTTAGAGATAGGGTGATCAAAGACGATAGCCGGATCATTATGCCACGATCTTCCAAATCTCAACGGTGGGATCTGACGGCACACCAAGGGGGGCGATTGCGTCCTGATTAGATGACTCCACCTCTCGAACTGTGGCACACTAGGCTAGTTAGCCCTAGGCAAAGAGGTTAGAGGTGTAAGTACTAACCTGCTGGTCTGACTTGGGCTACGCCAACCTCGATCACATGCCTCAGCGCCTACGATTTTCATGGTTAGAATGTCCTCATCCAATGGTGCCAGTTCCTCGTTGGCGATCGCGTCTCGCTTCCGACGCGCCGTCCAATCGGGGGAATTTCTTATTACCGCCGAGGTGATGCCGCCCAAAGGGGGCGATGCTAGCCGCATGATTGCCATGGCATCGGGGCTCAAAAACCGGGTTCATGCCGTGAATGTCACGGATGGTAGCCGTGCCGTTTTACGCATGTCGTCCCTAGTGGCCTCGGCACTGCTGCACCAACAGGGCATTGAGCCGATCTATCAGGTCGCCTGTCGCGATCGCAATCAAATTGCCCTACAAGCCGATCTGATGGGAGCCCAAGCCCTAGGGCTGCAAAACGTCCTGGCCCTCACGGGTGATCCCATCAAAGCCGGTGATCATCCTAAAGCAAAAGCCGTCTTTGATTTGGAATCCGTGCGCTTGTTGAAGCTAATTGATCAATTGAACCAAGGGCTAGACGCCAATGAGAAATCCTTGCCAGATGGTGCCACCCATCTATTTGCCGGAGCAGCGGTGGATCCCCAAAGCGGCAGTTGGTCGGGGCTGCAGCGCCGATTTGAGCGCAAGTTAGCGGCCGGGGCCCAGTTTTTTCAAAGCCAGTTGATTTCCGACTTCGATCGCCTGGAAAAATTCATGGAGCACATCGCGGCGGGCAGCCAAAAACCGGTGCTAGCCGGCATCTTTTTGCTGAAGTCGGCCAAGAATGCAGAGTTCATCAACCGCAATGTGCCTGGCGTACACATTCCCCAATACTTAATCGATCGCCTAGCCCAAGCCAGCAATCCCCTCCAAGAAGGGATGCATATTGCGGCGGAACAGGTGCAACTAGCCCGCCAGCTTTGCCAGGGTGTTCACATGATGGCGATTAAGCGCGAAGATTTAATTCCCGAGATTCTCGACCTAGCTGGCATTGCCCCGGTAAGCGACTCGGGGAGTGACTTGGGGAGCGATCGCCCCTGCATTCAGGCTCCCGCTCCCTCATCTTGAACATCCCTGCTATCTAATCAGCAGATTTCTGGGACGAGGCCTTCTTCGAGGTCGTAGAGCGGCGACTGGTGGTTTTCTTGGCCGTCGAGGTTTTGCTACTAGACGTCTTGCTACTCTTCGTCGTTTTGCTGCCTTTAGCCGTTGAGGATTTGGTGGTTTTGCTGGTCGATCGCTTGGTTTTGCTCTTGCTGCCCTCCTTCTCGGTCAGCAATCCTACAGCCTGCTCCATGGTCACCGATTCAACCGTGCCCCCCTCTGGCAGCGACACGTTGGTCTTACCGTGCTTGATGTAAGGCCCATAGGGGCCGTCGTAAATATTCACCGGTTCCTGATCCCCTGGGTGCTCTCCCAGCTCCCGCAGGGGTTTGGCGGCTCCCTTGCGACTGCCTCGCCCACGCTTGGGTTCTGCTAACAGCTCCAAAGCCCGCTCTAGGGTAATGGTCAGAACATCATCTTCTTTTTTAAGCGATCGATAGTCTTTGCCGTCTTTGCCCTGGTCATGCACCACATAGGGGCCAAACCGGCCTAAGCTCGCCTTGATCTTCGCGCCGGTATCGGGATGGACACCGAGGAGTCGGGGCAGAGCCAGCAGTCCCGTAGCCATTTCTAGGGTCACCGCTTCAATGGAGACACCTTTGGGTAGCGAAGCACGCTTGGGCTTAGGATTCTCCTCCGTCGCCTCCCCAAGCTGCACGTAGGGGCCGTAGGGGCCAATTAATAGATAGATGGGCTCCCCCGTTTCTGGATCAAAGCCCACCTTATCAGGGCCTTCCGTCTTTTGCCGCAGCAGCAGCTCAACCTGATCCGGATCGAGATCGGCAGGGGTGAGATCTTGGGGAATCGATGCCTTCACCGGGCCATCCTCGTGATCGACTTCGATATAAGCGCCGTATCGACCAATGCGGATCTTGGCATCTAGCCCTTCTAGGGTAATGGAGCGGGCTTCGGTGGGATCAATTTGGTCTTCCTGTTGTTTCACCTGGGTCGCCAAACCCGTCGCGCCTCGATAAAACGAGTCTAGGTAGGGCAACCAACTGGCCGTGCCGGTGGAAATATCATCCAGGGTTTGCTCCATACGAGCAGTGAAGCCCGTATCGACCAGATCGGGAAAATACTGCTCTAGCAAGGTGGTCACGGCGAAGGCGGTGAACGTGGGGGTGAGGCTATTGGTTTGCATCTGGGCATAGCCTCGGTCGATGATCGTACCGATGATGCTGGCGTAGGTGCTAGGACGACCAATGCCTTCACTTTCAAGCATTTTCACCAGCGATGCTTCGGTATAGCGGGCGGGGGGCTGGGTTTCATGTCCGATCGCTTCTAGATCAGAGCAATCTAGGGGATCGCCGGCCTGGAGGTTGGGCAAAATCACCTCTTGGTTTTCGATGGCGGCATCGGGATCATCAGAGCCTTCCACATAGGCACGGAAGAAGCCAGGGAAGTCAATCCGCTTGCCGGTGGCCTTAAACTCAGCGTTGTCGGCTTCAATCATCACCGTGATGTGAGTTTGGCGGGCTTCAGCCATCTGGGTGGCAACAGTGCGCTTCCAGATCAGGTCATAGAGCCGCAGTTCCCGATCGCGCAGCCCCGTTTCCTGGGGAGTGCGGAAAGTGCTGCCCGAGGGACGAATGGCTTCGTGGGCTTCTTGGGCTCCCTTGCTCTTGGTGTCATATTGCCGAGGCTTGGGGCTGAGGTAGTCGCTGCCATACAAATCTTCGACACAGGTGCGGGCGGCGGCGATCGCCTGTTGAGATAAATGCACCGAGTCGGTTCGCATGTAGGTGATATAGCCCTGCTCATAGAGACTTTGAGCCGTGCGCATGGTGTCCCGAGCGGAGAGCCGTAGCTTACGGTTGGCTTCCTGCTGCAGCGTTGATGTGGTGAAGGGGGGCGATGGACGGCGGGTAGATGCGCGCTCGTCTAAACCTGAAACCGTCCAAGGCACGGATTCTAAACGAGCCTGCAAATCTCGCGCTTCCGGTTCGCCCAGCAGCAAGACATTCCGCCCAGCCGCCACTTGTCCTGTAGCTTCATCAAAGTCACTGCCGTTGGCTAGCCGCTGGCCGTTGAGGGTGACCAACTTGGCTTCAAAAGGCGTCTCATGGCGCAACAGCGTGGCTTTGAGATCCCAGTAGCTACCCTTACGGAAAGCCCGACGCTCCCGCTCGCGGCGCACCAAGAGCCGCACCGCTACCGACTGCACCCGCCCAGCCGACAGACCCCAAGCAATTTTTTTCCAGAGCAGGGGCGAGAGGGTATACCCAACTAAGCGATCCAGGATACGACGAGTTTCTTGGGCATGAACCAAGTCTTCGTTGACATCTCGGCAATTGGCGATCGCATCCTGAATCGCCTCCTCGGTAATTTCATGAAACACCATGCGCTTGGTGGGCACCTTGGGTTTCAAGACTTGGAGTAGGTGCCAGCTAATGCTTTCCCCTTCCCGATCTTCGTCCGTGGCTAGCACCAGCTCATCCGCCTGCTTCAAAGCCTCTTTGAGGGTGGAAACAATTTTTTTCTTGTCCTTAGGAATGACGTAAAGCGGCTCAAAGTTGGCATCAACATTAACGCCTAGCTTGGCCCATTCTTCCTTCTTCACGCTAGCCGGAATTTCACTGGCCGACTGAGGCA
>DATNRH010000690.1 GCA_036703605.1 Candidatus Obscuribacterales bacterium
CAGTGGTGGGGAAGACCAAGGGTTATTTACGATTGATGCCACCACGGGTGAGTTGTCCTTCCTCTCCGCACCAGACTTTGAACAGCCGTTGGATGTGGGTAATGACAATGGCTATGCCGTCGAGGTAACGGTTACTGATGCAGATGGATTAAGTACCGCACAACTGTTTAATATCAACGTCACCAACGTCAACGAAGCGCCTACGATTGTGACCAATAGCGTGGTGAATGCGCCAGAGAACACCACACTGGTGGTTGATATCCAAGCCACAGACGATAGCAGTAGCGAGGGAGATGGCCTGTCCTACAGTCTCAGTGGTGGAGCCGACCAAACGTTGTTTGCGATTGATGCCATAACGGGTGAGTTGTCCTTCCTCTCCGCTCCAGACTTTGAACAGCCATTGGATGTGGGCAATGACAATGGCTACGCCGTTGAGGTAACAGTCACTGATGCCGGTGGATTAAGCACCGCACAACTGTTTAACATTACCGTCACCAACATAAACGAAGCCCCTACTATCTCTAGTGCGGGTACCGTCGCGGTTCCAGATGAAACCACAGCGGTGATTGATATTCAAGCCACGGATGATACTAATAGTGAAGGCGATGGTCTCACCTATAGTCTGAGCGGTGGTGCTGACCAATCCTTCTTCAGCATCGACCCAGATACAGGCAACCTTGCCTTCCTCAGCGCTCCTGACTTTGAAACTCCACTAGATGCAGACATAGACAATACCTATGACGTCGACGTGAGTGTCACAGACGCGGACGGAGCCAGTACCAGCCAACAGCTAAGTATCAGTGTCACCGATGTCAACGAAGACCCTACCTTTGTCCCAGGTTCTGGCGTAGTGAATGTGCCGGAAAACACCACGCTGGTGGTTGATATCGAAGCCACAGACGATAGCAATAGCGAGGGAAATGGCCTCACCTACAGTCTCAGTGACGGCGCAGACCAAAGCTTGTTTACGATTGATGCCGCAACGGGTGAGTTGTCGTTCCTCTCCGCTCCAGACTTTGAAACTCCGTTGGATGTGGGCAATGACAATGGCTATGCCGTCGAGGTAACGCTCACCGATGCGGGAGGGTTAAGCACCACCCAACTGTTTAACATTACCGTCACCGATGTCAATGATCCCACGCCGTTTGACGATATCCTCAGCGGGACAGTAGGTGACGATACGATTCTTGCGTTGGAGGGAAATGATGTGGTACGCGGCTTGGATGGTGACGATCGCCTCTTTGGACAAGCCGGTAACGATCGCCTCCTTGGCGGTGTAGGCGATGACGTTCTCAATGGTGGAGCAGATAGCGATCGCCTCTTTGGACAAGTCGGTAACGATACCCTCATCGGCGGCACGGGTAATGACGTTCTCAATGGTGGGGCAGATAACGATCGCCTCTTTGGACAAGTCGGTAACGATACCCTCATCGGCGGTACAGGAAATAACCTCCTCAATGGTGGGGCAGATAACGATCGCCTCTTTGGACAAGCTGGGAGCGATCGCCTTGATGGCGGTACAGGAAACGATCGCCTCGACGGCGGCACCGGCAACGATGTGATTACAACTGGAGCAGGGCGTGACCTAATTGTCCTTCGCCAAAACGATGGCTTCGATCGCGTCACCGATTTCCAAAACGATCGAGACCGTATCGACTTGGTGGGGATCCGTTTCGGACAACTCTCCATCGTCCAACAGCGCGATGATGTGCTGATTAGGGTGGGCACTACCAATCTAGTGCGCTTAGAAGATACTAATGCAGTCGCCATCAACCAGGCAGACTTTGTGTAAGTTATCTTCTCTTAGAGCGATTGCCTTTGGCTCACAAGGGCGATCGCCTCCATCCTTATCACGCCCCACGATCAAACCCTAGCCGTAGCCGAACACGAAACTAGGCAGCAAAGAGCGATCGCATTGGACAAGCATCCTAAACCGCAAACCCGTCATGGAGGGGATAGAATCGCGGTAATTGCTCAATCCAGTAGCCAATCGGTCTGATGAGAGGTAAGGGCACGGGAAATGGCGTCAAACGCAGAAATGCCTTGACGCTTTGCTGTATTGACC
>DATNRH010000691.1 GCA_036703605.1 Candidatus Obscuribacterales bacterium
GATGCAACTCCCAAAGCGATTGTCATGGAGTTTGTGCCAGGAGGGGATCTCTTTGAGAGTTTTCACTCGCCTGATGCGGATGTGCTGGCGCCTTGGCGTGCCTATGAAGCCGAGGAACGGCGTGTGCGCAACAACTCTCAGCAGATTGCCCTCATGCAGGAAGATCTAGGTCGAGGTGATTTGGCTAAACTTCAGATGGCATGGAAACGCTTCAAGCAAAGGGAGAGAACATTGACGAGGCTAAATTGGAAAGTCTCCGACGACACTATGAGACGCTGAAGGCAGAGAACGCTGAGATGGAAGCTGCCTTGAAGCCTCCTCCGATCGATGAGATCCTGAAAGCCGACTACGGCCACCTGGTAAGAGGCTAAGCTAACTAGACAGAGCCTTAGACTTCGCATACGGCTCTTGTATGACGTGGCCAAAGCACTTCGCTACTTGCATGGACATTCGCCACCTTTAATTCACAACGACTTGCGCAGTCCCAATGTGTTTGTAGGCCCGTACTGCTGACCTCTTAGCTGGTGGAGCTGGATGAGAACGCTGAGGTTGTAGCGAAACTGGCCGACTATGGTCTTGTGCGACTTGGCGCTGGAAAGCTGCGCATGCTAGCTCTGGATAGCTGGCGTTGGTTGGCCCCCGAAGTCCTGGACCCTGATGCTGGAGCTGGATTTGGAACTGCTGCAGATATCTATTCGTTCGCCATTGTGACGTGGGAGCTGCTGAACGGCGCTGGTCTGCGATTACCGTTTTCGGAGTACGACGATATCCCAATGAAGGTAGAAGAACCTCTCACTCTAGTTGAAGCGACGGATTCGTGAGGAAGCCCTGCGCCCGACCATGACAGTGGAAGCAGAGAGAGCTTACGGCGAAGGGGAAGAGTTCTTACGCCTTACGCAGCTGATGCGGTAAGTGATATGCTATGACAACAGACAATGCTGGGATCATAGCGCAGCGGAGCGACCAACTGCTAGTGAGGTCTGTCGTGTGCTGGCTGAGCTCCTGGGGGAGACAAACGTGGCTGAAGAATTACCACCAAATTCTACTGGAACCGCTCAGCCTGTCCTAGGACTAGTTGCACCGTTGC
>DATNRH010000692.1 GCA_036703605.1 Candidatus Obscuribacterales bacterium
TGGTCTGGGCCAAGGCTACGTCTTTGGCATTGACGGCGACGCCACCACCCTGTGCTACCTGCTTGAAGTCTCTAACCTTCAGCTAGTAACGGTGGATAACGGCATGGCGGCACATATCCACGAAGGCGCAGCGGGCGTTAATGGCCCTGTGGTAGTAGCCCTAGCTGGCCCCGAGAGCGGCATGGCAGCCGACTGCCTGAGCGAAGGTGAGCCAGGCAAATTTTCGACCGATGAGTCAGGCATTGTCCAGCGGATTCTGGAAAACCCCAGCGACTTTTATATCAATGTTCACAACCCGCAGTTCCCTGATGGAGCCATTCGGGGGCAGCTTGTGGCACAGTGACTCTCTTTACGCAATAACCCTTTAATGCAGGAAATCTAGCCATGCAAAAAGTCAATATTGGGCTAACTGGCGAACAGCGCCAGGGTGTCATTACGTTGCTTAACCAAGGACTAGCAGATACTTACCTACTGCTGGTTAAAACGAAAAAATATCACTGGGATGTGGTAGGTCCGCAGTTTATGACGTTGCACAAGCTGTGGAAAGTCCACTATGAAGCGCTTACCATTAACGCCGATGTCATCGCTGAGCGGGTTAGAACTCTAGGTGGGTACCCCGCCGGCACGATGGAAGGCTTCTTAAAGATTTGCTCGCTCAAAGAGCATGATGGTGACGTACCCACTACCACGGGCATGGTGTCTTACCTACTTGCCGACCACGAGCACATTGTACGCAACCTCCGGGAGCATATTGAGCAGTGTAGCAATACCTTCAAAGATGGCGGCACCGCCGACTTTCTTACTGGGCTGATGGTGCAGCATGAAGAAATTGCCTGGACACTGCGCTCGTTTATTGAGGGTGAAGCGCTGGAATCAGATGGGTTAAAGCCTCAGCCGAAAAAAGCGATGGTCGGGGTTTAGCCCCTACTTGAACTGGTTAAGGAGACGTCTGGAAGTAAATATCCTAGCCTGAGCTAGCAAACTTAGTCGCTGTAGTGCATCAACTAGGGATCATCTTGTCCAGATATCACCTAATTTAGACGACATTGACATGAAGCAAACCTGAAGGAGAACATTATGAACATTATTGCCTGGATTATTTTAGGGCTACTAGCAGGTGCGATCGCCAAGGCAATCGTTCCTGGATATCAGGGTGGTAACTGGCTGGCCACACTGGTATTGGGAATTGTGGGGGCTTTTATTGGCGGTACCTTGCACAGCTTTATCCAAAATGGTAACTTACAGCTCACCGCTCCTGGATTGAGCATTGGTGGGGTAGTTTTGGCTGTTCTAGGGGCAATCATTGCTATTTTCCTCTACGGTACGCTAACTCGCAGAAGTACATAGCTCGGCGCGGATCATCTTAGCTATGGCTGATGTCCTGAGTGCTGCTAAGTTCAGTTGATGTATTCGTGTTCTGGCGTTGCTGAATCTAGGTATGAACCGCACCATCTATCCTCACCCTAGCCCTCTCCCAAAAGGCTACCGCTTATACACATCTTAGAGATGAGCCAGTGA
>DATNRH010000693.1 GCA_036703605.1 Candidatus Obscuribacterales bacterium
ACTGCACCGGCGCAACGGACTATGGTAACCATCTGGCTGCCCTAAAGATGATTACCATGCAAGGGGGTGTGTTTGGTGCCGTAGCCGAGTCGGCGGCCCTCATTGATGCGATTCATTCACTCTAGAGAGATTGCCATGACCACTGCTTCTGTCTCTGCCTCGGATGTGATTAGCCCACCTGATCTAGAAGTGGTCAACATGACCAAGCAATTTGGTAGCTTGGTTGCCCTCGATCACGTCTCCATGCACCTGAAGCCTGGCACCTTCCATGCGCTGCTAGGCGAAAATGGGGCCGGGAAAAGTACCCTGGTCAAATGCATTATGGGGTTTTATCAACCCACGTCGGGGGATGTCTTGGTGGGTAAGCGATCGCGGGAGATTGCTAGCCCCAAAGACGCTCACCAGTACGGCATTGGCATGGTCTACCAGCACTTTACCTCGGTGCCCGCTATGACCGTGGCGGAAAATCTAGTCCTCTCCCGCTTTGATCCCTCCGTGATGATCCGCTGGCAAGAGGAACGCGATCGCCTCCAGGCCTTCATGGATCAGGCTCCCTTCCAAGTTGACTTGGAGGTGCCGGTGGCCCAGCTAGCGGCTGGACAAAAGCAAAAGCTGGAAATTCTCAAGCAACTCTATCTCAACAGTCGCATTCTGATTTTGGATGAGCCGACGTCAGTGCTGACCCCCGGTGAAGCGGATGAGGTCCTGGGTCTGCTGCGTCAAGAGGTGACCAATGGGCGGCTGAGTGTGCTGATGATTTCTCACAAATTCCGGGAAGTAATGACCTTTACCGATGAGGTAACTGTGCTGCGCAAAGGTAAGTTTGCGGGGCATGGCCTGGTCAAGGATCTGACCATTGCTGATCTGTCGTCCATGATGCTAGGAGAGGCAAGAGAACCTAAGGTTGTGGATAAGGTGATCACCGCAGCCGAGCGCCCCGTCCTAGAATTTACCGATATTCACGCTAATAAAGATAATGGACTACCTGCTGTACGAGGTACAAGTCTCACCGTCTTTTCTGGCGAAATTGTTGGGATTGCTGGCGTTTCGGGAAATGGGCAGCGGGAGTTGGTGGAGGTGTTGTCGGGGCAGCGATCGCCCACCACTGGTACGGTCGTCGTCAACGGCACACCCTATGGGGCAACTCGGTCAGAGATGTTCCAAAACAGGGTCTTTTCCCTACCGGAAGAACCCCTGCGCAATGCCTGTGTTCCTCACATGAGCGTGGCGGAAAACATGGCCCTACGCACCTTTGACCGCCCTCCTCAATCCAAGGGAGCATTTCTGCGCCTAGGTTCGATTCGCCAGATGGCCAATCGCCTGATCCAGCAATTTTCGGTGAAAACCCCCACCCCAGAAACGCCCATTAGTCATCTATCTGGCGGGAATGTCCAGCGGGCAGTTCTGGCCCGAGAGTTATCCTCGGATCAAATTAACTTACTGATCGCTGCGAATCCATGTTTTGGTCTAGATTTCTCGGCCGTGGAGTTTATCCATGGACAGATTGTCGCTGCCCGCAACCGCGGCGTGGCTGTCTTACTCGTGAGTGAAGACCTAGACGAACTGCTGTCCCTAGCGGATCGCATCGTGGTGATGAGCGATGGCGAATTTGTCTACGAAAGTGCGATCGCCGACGCCGACTTGAGCACCATCGGTCAACGGATGGCCGGTCATTAACGCCATGAGCCCAACTATGCCCACTCCCCTTGTCTTAACCGATCTATTTCACCTAGCCGAAACGGGCGATCGCCTCCCCTGGCAACCTTTTCGTCCTGGTGTAGAGATTTATCCGCTCTACAGCGATCCAGAGAGCAGTGCTTCCGCAGCTTTACTGCGCTACGCCCCCGGTGCAACGGTTCCTGAGCACATGCACACCGGTTTTGAGCATATTGTGGTTTTGTCTGGCTCCCAGAGCGATCGCCACGGCACCTATTCCGCTGGAACTTTAGTCATTAACTCTCCTGATACGCAGCACAGTGTGGCTAGCGAAGAAGGATGTATTGTATTGATTATCTGGCAACGCCCGGTACAGATTTTGGCAGAGCAGTCATCAACATAGGTTATATCAAATCCGGCTAAACGCACAATTCATATCAGGGGGTGGCAGTACTCCAGATGTCTGCCACCCCCTGATTAAGGGGGTGGCGAAGCGGGGATCGAAGGCAGGATAGTGCAGCTATGAATATGCAACCGGATTTGATATGAGTGATCAGTAGCTGCGATAGTAAAGGGCGATCGCTCACCTCGATGCTCACTTTCCACCAACGCGTCCTTCTGCGGCATTGCTGGATAGAAGGATGAATTGCTCTCATCCCCAACCCTTCTCCCTCGGGAGAAGGGAGCTAAAACTCTTGTCCCCTCTCCTTTTGGGCTACCGCTTATACACATCTTAGAGATGAGCCAGTGA
>DATNRH010000694.1 GCA_036703605.1 Candidatus Obscuribacterales bacterium
TGGCAAGGCTATAAAGATGCGCGAAGCGCGCTAAAGGCCAAACGCAAGCGTGGCAAGTGATATGGCATGAGTCCGTGACAGGCACCGGGTGAGCCTCTCCGGGGTCGCCGTGAATCCATATATGGTCTCCTCCCCGCTTGCAAGGCCTCAGATCTTAAAGTCAGGGACAGGTTGCTGCCATATATCCGGCCTGTTGATGAAGCCTCTGTTCGGGCTTCTGGCCTTGATGACCATTCGCGCCTATCGTCCTTATCATCCTAGCGGCTTCAAGAGCCTTTGGATTCACCAGGTTTTCGATAGGCCGGTCTGACCTGTTAGTGACATCAAGTGTCCGTTGCCTTCGCAACCTTGGGTTGGATCGGTACTGCGTAACTCAGTGCAGATATATTACGCTCATCGCTCTGATCTAATTAGCCAGACGTGGCTGATAGCGCTCGCCTCGCGCAATAATCACCCAGGCGATCCGAACCAGCTTGTTGGCCAGGGCTACAACCGCCTTGTTGTGCCCATGCTTTGCCTTGATCCTCATCACCCAGCGGCTCAGCGCATCCTCCTTCTTCGCGGCGCACCTCAACACCGCCTGGGCTCCGTTGATCACCTGGGATCGCACATGGCGATTGCCCCGTTTGGTGATACCCAGCAGGACCTCTCGTCCGCCCGTGCTGTATTGCCTTGGCACCAGACCCAGGGCCGCAGAGGCATCTCGACCTCGTTTGAACTGTTGGCCGTCACCCATCCAGCTCAGCAGTTCATTGGCTACAATGGGCCCCATACCCGGTGCGTCACACAGGCGTTGGCATACCTTGTTGGTTTGGGCCTGACTCTTCAGCGTCTGGTCATACCAGGCCTGCTCTTTGATCACGGCCAGATAGCGCTCATAGGCCTTAGCCACAACATGTCGTACCACCTCGGTTAATCCGTTTTCGGCATCCTCCAGCACCAGAGGAAGTGCTGCCTTGAGGGTGCTCACGCCCTTGGGCAATGTGATGCCTCGTTCGGCCAGCAGCGCTCGGATCTGATTCCCCTGACGTACCTGCTCCTCTTTCAGTTGCTTGCGCTGAAGAAGGATTAAGGCGTTATCTTGCTGCGCAACGGTTTTGATCGGCACCGGACGCAGGTGCCCATGCTGGTGGGCCTCCACCAGGGCTCGAGCGTCGTTGTAGTCATTCTTCTGTCCGCGTTGATAGCTTTTGACATGCTTGGGCGGATACAGGACGGCGGTGTGCCCCATCTGCTGAACCCGCTGAGCCACAAAATGAGCGCCGGAGCAGGCTTCCATGACTACGATACAGAACTCTTGCTGGGCCAGCCTGTCCAGCATCCTGGCTCGAGAATAGGTCTTGCGCCACAGTTCTTTGCCCGCTGGCGAGTAGGCTACCAATGCGTTGCTGTTTTTTGCCAAATCCAGCCCAATCACAGTATGCTTAATCATGGTCTCCTCCTCTTGAGATCTCCTCCGATCTCTTCAAATAGATGGTTATCTATTTTGGCGCATTGTGACGCCGTTAATGAAGGGGAGGAGACCATCACATCATCCATGGAGCCTAGGCCGCAACATCCATGTTGCGGACTTCCCCGGACAGGTCTACCCGGCAGCCGTCACTAGAATCGGTGGTTGTGTCTACCAGACTCCTATTTTTTGCAGGAGGCCTTGGCAACTGGAAGGAATAGCGACGGGTGGCAGGGTTGTTACTGCGGGGGTATCTGAGGCATGGATGCCGAAGTTAAGCCTACAAGGAGGTATATACGGCGCCCCCGCAAGAGCAACCCTGCCATCCGTCGCGGACTCAAGGCGGTGCAGCCAATTT
>DATNRH010000695.1 GCA_036703605.1 Candidatus Obscuribacterales bacterium
CCCAGAATTAGCGGCAGCAGCAGGTTGGCTAGCACGTTTACCCTGCTTGGCAGTGGGTTTAGCCTTAGCGGTAGGTTTAGCCGCAGGAGCGTTCACCGCGTGATGGATATGACCTAGCTGTTGCGCTAAGGCATCATGCTCTGCTTTGAGGCGAGCATTTTCTGCCATCAGCGCTTCATAGTTTTGAACCCGGTGGGCATTCAGCTCCGGATCGTAGGCGTCGGCTAGCCCCTCTAGATCTTGAATCTGCTGGCGTAGGTGATCCACCTCGCGAGTAAACCAGAGCATCGCCTCTCCCAATTCCTGCGCTGTTTGGGTCAACGGTAAGGTTGACGGGGCCTGGAGCACTGACGGAGTCTGGATCTGGGTCTCAACAGCTTTCTTAGGAGGGCGTCCTAAGCGCTTGGTGACATTTCTAGGGGCCTTCTGGGGGACTTGGGGCAATCGCTCCTTCGGGGTTGACCGACCATCGCTCCAGTTTCTGGCATACCGCCCCGATACGGCCCCCGGTCGATAGCGCAGGCCATACTTGTCCATAAACGCTTGGGGCGCTTCCCGAACGCGTTTCTGCATTTGGCTCTTGGTGCCTTTATAGCCACGACTGCGAGCTAGGTCATAGGCTTCCCGAGTCGTCAACGTCCATTGGGCGATCGCCCCATTCTCGACCTTAGATAGCTTCTCAGTCTTAGGCAGAGCGATCGTGGCAGTTTGTCCTGAGGTCACTTTTCCATTCCGGCTAGGAGCCTCCAGACGGGGCTCATCATCAAATTTCAGAGTTTCAAGGGCAATGTGGCGTGAACCAAGATGATCCTGAAGCGCTTGCCGCACTTCCGCCATGAGGGGGCGCTGGGCAGCAATGTCTTGGAACCCTTGTTCTGACCATTTTGCCTTAATCCATCCAGACCACGCCTCCGCCTTGCTGCGATCATGGATCGTCAGCTCAGCAACATTTGCCAGGTATTGATCAAAAAGTTCTCGTAGCCACTGTTTCATGTAACGTCCTTTAACTAATTGTTGAAAATTGCAAGAGGGTTTGAGATGGATGGTCGGTTTATGTTCAGGAACGTTTCCCTTGCTATCCTGCCCGGAAAGCATTTGGGGGCAAGCACTTGAGCGATCGCAATTAGATGTCACCTTATAGTCAAGATTAGCTGAGAAGCGATCGCGTTCTGCCAGATAAAGCACAAAGACAACCCTTCCTGTGCTGAACTAACTCGGTTAAACAGGCGGGGGCAACGAACACATACCA
>DATNRH010000696.1 GCA_036703605.1 Candidatus Obscuribacterales bacterium
ACTCGGTGGGATGACATACACTTGTTGATATGCCTGGCTCCACAAATACTCAATGATAAGGTTGTGCGCTGTTTCGAGCCCGAGCACACACTCGTCCGGAGCTAGGCCAAGTTTGCGCCGGGCACCATCCAGCTGCACAAAACCGTCTAGACTGTGCGGGATGGTCAAACGGGCTACGTCAACTCCGGCTTGGTTCATAAACACCACATCGTGTTTGTCTTCGCTCCAGTCGGTTCCAATGTATACTTGCATGAGAACCTCCTAAAGCGCTGGCTGGAGATCTCCCACCGGACGCCCTGGGTTGTGTTCCTGTTACGGCGCTCACAGCGCGGCACGCTTTGGACAGTACCACTGGGCAGGCCTGGGGGACAGTCCGCAGGAAGCACTCGCAGTGCCAGAGGGTGGGGGTCCTCAGCTCCCAGGCTGGACGGCCGGTGGCGTGGGCAGGTGGAGGATTGGTCCAATCCTGTTTTACCCCATCGGCTTTCTGTTGTCTATTGTACAGTAACAGGAGAGGGTGGGTCCCCTCCCCACGGTTGGTAAGTACGCTATAAAGATCGTTCGGATTCGAAATGATGTGTGTGCTTCACGAAAAAGTGTCCCAACGAAGGCCGGGACACTTTTTATATTGTGGAGTGTGTATTATATAATTGATCCATGTCTACGCCAATTTTGGCCACAAAGCTCTATATTCCCCTGCCTCGATCCAAAATTGTCCTCCGCCCACATCTGATCGAGCGGCTGAACCAGGGGTTGCACCATAAGCTGATCCTCATCTCTGCCCCTGCCGGCTTTGGAAAAACCACGCTGCTCAGCGAGTGGGTGCAAGCAATGGGCTTAGCGACTCCGTCTATTGCCGTTGCCTGGCTCTCGCTAGATGAAGAGGACAAAGATCTCGTCCGCTTTCTGATTTATCTGGTCGCTGCTTTGCAGACGATTGCACCGAATATTGGTGCTAGTGTGTTGGATGTGCTTCAATCCCCTCAACCGCCGCCAGTTGAATCGATTCTAACGACCCTGGTCAATGAAATCACTTCTCTCACAGATGATTTTATCCTCGTCCTTGACGACTACCATTCGATCGAAGCCCAACCGGTTGATGCGTCG
>DATNRH010000697.1 GCA_036703605.1 Candidatus Obscuribacterales bacterium
GGGACCGGATCGTGCGTTCTCCCTGTGGTTTGGTGCAGCCCCAGGTAGTCCCTCAACTGGGGCTCACTCATGGCGCCAGGGATATCGATCTTGTTTCCCAGCACAACAATGGGTGTTGTGGCCAGGGCGGGATCGATGAGAAGCCCGTCCAGTTCAAGCCTCATGTCTTGGAGCCGCTGCGGGTCACGCTCTGCAGTATCGGTCAGAAAGACAATCCCGTCTACGGCGCTAAAGTAGTCCTTCCAAAGGCGCCTCGCCTCCTTGTGGCCGCCCAAATCATAGGCCTGAATCTGAATACCACCCATCACCAGCTGCTCCGAGGTGGGGTGGTGGGTAGGTGCATGCTGCTTCAAACAGTTATCCCGCAGCATACGCAACAGCGTGGTTTTTCCCGCATTGTCGAGGCCCAGAAACAGGAGGCGCGCCTTTTTGTTGGCCAGACCCAAGCTCTCCAAAAGTCCGTAGAACCACTCTATCAAAAACATATCTTTAATTGGTTGTCACTGTAGCGCCTCGCCCCACCAAGATACCCGCATCAACGACGCCTTGACCCGAGGGCGCTGCTGAGGTACCGCCGGAAAGGTTAACCGTATGACCGGCACCCCACAGAGTAGTGCCGTTTGTCCCATCCAGGCTGACAAGGACCGCTAGCACGCGGTTGACGCTTGCCTCTGTGAGCGCTTGATTGGTACTAGTTAGAGTGGTACTAATCCGTTTTGTGACGCCCGCGGTACCAAAGACCAGATTCTGCAAGGTGCCATCCGCAGGGTTGAGCAAAATGCTACTTGTCGGGTGGGTTTGCACAAGGGCCGGCATATTGAATGTCACCAAGTTACGGGCTTGAACCCGAAATATGGTAGCTGTCGAGGCATCTTCAAACACAGGCATATCCAAGGTCAAAAGGCCGTCAGCGCTGGTGAATATATATAGTTGGGTCCCGGTTACGCGGCGCAAAGAAGGAAACGCCAAGAATGCCAATGCATTGCAAGCGCTTATCTGCAACGTTCC
>DATNRH010000698.1 GCA_036703605.1 Candidatus Obscuribacterales bacterium
TCTCCCGGTAAACGATATTGGCGTTGTTGACGCTTTGGATATAGGCGCGGTAGTTGGTACCCGCTGCCCGATCTCGCGCATCACGGAGGTTGGCGTTATCTGTGCCGCCGGCCCGATCGCTGCGATCGCGTCCTGGGAACAGCGCATAGAGAATTGGGTACTTGGGATAGGCTGTGCAGAGCCCACCTAGGGGTTCAGTACCAGCCAAATTATAGAAGGGGCTGCTGTTGGTGGGATTGGAGGGATCAAAACATCCCGGCTGTGGGCTAGGCCCAGACGAAAAGCCTCGGCGCAAATCGCGAATGATTTGTTCGCGAGTGGAGACAATTTCAGCAAGAGCAATCAACCGATCAAATTCTGGGCGGTTAGCTCCGGCCGTTTGGTGCCGCCATAGCTTCAGCCCATAGATAATGTTGTCTGGGGTGAAAGCTTCCCGGCGATTATCAAACTGATAGTTGTTAGCAGCGTCATCCACCGTGGTGGGCTTACCGCCTGGAGCCCCCGCCGGTACAGCAGGTAGACCATAGCCACCAGCCCCCAGGGCAGACTGTGCGCCAACCCCATACAGTTGAAGAATCCGATTTGCCAGCAACTGCATGTCGTTGCGGGTGTTGGCATTGGCGGTATAGTCAAACTTCAGCATGTAGTCTACGTTGTAGGCCAACATCCCTAGGGTGCAGGCCGCCGTATGCAGGGTAGTTTTATCCGCAGGGCTGAGGTCTTCGTAGCCATTGAAGTCCGCATCGGCAATGCCACCGCCGTCGCTATTGAGGATGCGGCGAAGAATGGAGAAGTCTCCCCACATGGCCCTGCTGGGATAGGGATGCACCGTGTTGTCTTGCACGGGCGGGAAGGAGGGTGAGCCGCCGTTGGGGTCGCCCGCAAAGTTGGCTAGGTTGGCCAAGGCCCGCATCATGGGCGTTCCGGGGTTGAAGGCGGGTCTTGCCGGAGCTTCAAATTCCCAGCCATTGGTGCCGGTGCCGGTAAAGAAGTTGCTGATCACCAAGGGGTATTCTGTGCCAATGCCGCCCCAGTTGCCCACGTTCAAGTTCTGGAAGGTTGCCGCTCGGGCTAGGGTTTCTGGCGTTCCAGGATGAACCGTGAGCGCCATGCAGGCTGTGGGTAGGTCGGTAGCGTCTTCAAAGTGATAGACCGCCATAGACTGCACCGCTGCTAGGTTATCCCGCAAGGTGCGTCGTTGCCGAGCTTCGTGGCAGCGGTTGGCATTACCGCCGGTGCAGGTATTCCAAGGCCGTAGAGGTTCGAGGTCACTGATGTCGGCTTCGAGAAGGCCTGATATGTTCCGTTCAGGGGGCCATCCTCTTGCATTGAGGATGCCGCCCCAGCCCACGGGGTTGCCCAGCTCCAAACGTTGGCCAACTACAATCTTCATGCCTTCCGCATCGGCCCGGCGTTCCCAGTAGCCATCTAGACCAACGTTGGCGGCGTTAGCGTCACCCGTTAGGGCTTCTGTGCGGATCAGGTCTGCTTCAGACACCACCAAGCTGCCGTCAGCGGTGGCTAAATCGCCGTCAATAGGAATACCCAAGCCAGGAATCGGCACGCCTTTGACCCGAGGGTTTGGCCCAAAGCGGTTATCCGCTCGGAAGGAGTCGTCTACGAAGGGCGTATCTTCTGACTGGTTATAAATCCGTCCTTCCCGCAGGAAGATATTGTCTTGTTCACGGTTCCAGCGTGCTTCACGATAAACGCTAGTGTCATCACCGGGAACGTTACGGGGCTTGGAGCGATCCTGAGTAAAGAGAAAAACGGGGTCAAGGGAATAGTCAGAAGGAGAAGGCCCGTTGTTGGCTACAGAGTCGCGATCGCGGTTGAACAAAATGGCGTTGTTGTTGCCAATGAGCGGCGCTTCACCTTCGCGATAGACGTGGAAGCGGTTTTGGTTTTCAAAGCGATCCGTCCCAATTTTGCCACTCATGGCCTGCCCTTGGAAGGGTTGGTTGCCATCGGTGTTGGGGTCGGTGTCATCCAGATCACCCACCGTGACTTCAGAGGCCTGGCGGGTATAAAGACAAGAGGCTGGAGAACTTATCAGGTAAGCATTGTAAGCGTTGTTGCCAACAACTAGGCTACCTTCGGTGTGCATCGCCCCGTTCCAGTTAAATTCTGGGCCAGGGAAGATCTCTAGGTCATTACGGAACCATGCTCCCCACTTGTTGCCCCGGCTATATTCCCGGTCTTGCTGAAATTCCAGGGTAGAAACTGTGCGGTTGCGTTCATCCGGCAGCACGTAAACACTCACCTGGAAGTTTTTCCGCACCATGGAGGTGTTGGCTTGGTCAGGGAACCAACCGGCCTCTGGCTGGGTACCAGTGTTGGTTGCGCAGGCGGGGTTGGCTTGAGAGCTATTGCTCAACGGCCCGTTGCGGATTTGTAGGGCGTTGGCGCGGGTTTCTAACGCGGGGCGCGTTTGGTTGTTGAGGTCTTGGAAGTTCGCTGGGGTGCGGAAAATCAGCGAGTAGGCAACCCAAGCGTCATCGGTGCCGTCTCCATTGGTGTCAGCCCGATAGCGCCAAGCATTGTCGATGTCGCCATCACCGTTCAGGTCAATGCGTTCTTCTGCGCCATAGGTGCCAGTTGGGTCGGCAGGAAAAGTGTAGGGATCTTGACCACCGGGCAGCAGTCGCTGGTTGCCTGGCGTATTGTTCAACATCATCTCGTACAGCGACAATTCTGGCGGAATCCCGCTCGGGAGTCGGCTGTCTCGCTCTCGGTTGAACATGTACTCTAGCTTGGCCTTGGCCCGGTCGATGGCAGGGGTGGCGGTGTTATACACAACCCGCTGCTGGCGATCGGCAATGGTGTCATTGGTGCGGCTGAAGCTACGATAGCTGATGGCTCCAACGCTAAGGCTCACCACCAGCAAAAGAAGAATAGTGGTAGGCAAGACGAAACCGCCAGCTCTGCCCATCACAGAGTGGCGACCTAGCAAAAATAGGGTTTTCAGAACCCAGTTCACAAATGTTTTGGTGAGCTGCTGAGCAAACTGGCGAACCTGTCGCATCAGCTTGCCGAGTGCTTGAGTTAACTTACGGGTTGACATAACTGCCTTCCTGTCGCAATTTGGGTGCCTTGGATCCAACTGAAATAGTGGAATAAATAGGGTAGATTATCGGGGGCGATCGCCGAACTGGTCGGGGAAAACCAGGGGAAAACCAGAGAGTAGTGTGGATAGAATACGTTGCCTAAATCTGCACGCAGGTGTTGAGGACGTTGGGGTAGATGCTTGGGTCACGACAAATCCTAATCTGCGTCTCGGGACTTAAAGGCAGAACCCTAAAGAATTAACTTGTGATCCAAGTTTGAATGAGCCGATTCCGCAAAGGTTGATTCTTTTTTTGAAATCTTTTTGAATCGTGGCGTCAATGCGGGGTGAAATGACGGCAGAACCAGGATCTTAAATGGCGTTGATAACCTGATGGTGTCTGAAGATGCGGGGTGCGATCGCCCTCCTTGCGTCCCATGGTCTTGGCACATCGATTAGCTGGCCCACCATGGAAGGCGATCGCGTTGTAGAAATCAGTTCCATTCAAGGTCTAGTGCCAGCCTACCCAGGTGCGGCATGAAACTGATCAGGGATTCCATGGAAATGCGGATGTGTTGATTCACGTCAGTAGGCCTATAGCCGCTCATACAACAAACGAGATGTATTGCTACATCTCGCTGTGGGGGCCCGAAGACGTCGGGCACATAACTTGAATTGGCACGGCTTTGACCCGTTGAATCCGGTGAAATTCGCTTCTAGAGTAAGAAGCTAGTGTTTGATCGCTTATACGTCTAGGGTTGGATAGACGTCACAGACAAACTGATTGAGATCGATGCCTGCTTCTTTTGCCAAGGCATTGATACCTTTGTGACCTAGGGTTTTGATTGCCTTGGTCGATAGGCGTAACCGTACCCAGCAGTTGCCCTCGGGCCACCAAATGCGCTTGTCTTGCAGGTTGGCGTGCTGGAGTTTCTTGGTACGACGGTGGGAGTGAGACACCGCGTAGGCGTTATTGGCTTTTTTGCCAGTGAGTTGACACTTGCGGGACATGGTTCTACTGCGATCGCGACAATGTGCGTTTACACGCAAGATTCAATTCTACCGGATGGCTTGACCAGATGGCTAGTAGTTGCTCGAAGTCGGCTCCACCACCAGCCTTGCTGGTCTACGATACATGGCTGGGAACGGCATCAGGAAGGCGATCGCCAGTTTGGGCATGGAACCAGTGGCGATGCTGGCTGGGAATGGCCAAGGTAATCTCGTCTGACCAGGTTTGATCACTGGGCAGCAAAGCCCGTACTTTTAGATCGCTATGCTTCACCTGGATACTCAGCAGGTTACTCATGCCCAAATGTTCTACCAGGAACACTTTGCCCTCTAGGATTTCCCTATCCTCAGGGCGGGCAATGCGTACATGCTCAGGACGGATACCCAAAACAGCTTCGGGCGGGGGCGCAAAGCGATCGGGCAGGCGCAGGCGACTATTGCCCAAGACTGCCGTGTTGCCCTCACAGGGGAGGGTAAATAGGTTCATCTGGGGGCTGCCAATGAAGCCTGCCACAAAGCGATTGGCGGGGCGATCGTAAATGTGGCGGGGTGAGTCGAGCTGCTGCACGTTGCCTTCATGGAGCACCGCCACCTTGGTGGATAGGGTCATGGCTTCGGTTTGGTCGTGGGTGACATAGACCACCGGCGTGTTTTGCGCATCAAAAATCTGCTTCAAATCGGCCCGCACCTGTTCCCGCAACAGCGCATCAAGGTTACTCAGCGGTTCATCCAGCAGAAAAACATCGGGGCGACGCACCAGGGCCCGTCCCAACGCCACCCGCTGCCGCTGTCCACCGGATAGCTTGGCAGGTTTACGGTTGAGCAGATCATTTAGCCCTAGGACGCGGGTGGCATCGGCAACCCGTTCTTGGATGGCGGCGGTAGACATATTGCGCAGTTTTAGCCCCGAGGCCATGTTGTCGTAGACGGTCATGTGGGGATAGAGAGCATAGCTTTGAAACACCATGGCAATATTGCGATCGCCTGCACTCACATGGGTCACGTCTTGTTCGCCAATCATCACCCGACCGCGCGTCGGCTGTTCGAGACCGGCAACCATGCGCAGGGTGGTAGATTTTCCGCAACCGGAGGGCCCCACAAGGGTGAGAAATTCGCCGTCATCGACCGTAAAGCTCATGTCTTTGACGGGGACAATGGTACGGCCGTAGGTTTTGTTGAGATGTTGTACTTCGAGCTTAGCCATGGCAACTTTTCCGTATTCGGTAGGTCAGACTGTGAATCAAGGGAGTAGGAAAACAGAACGCGGGCTGGGCCTTGGGGAAGGCGATCGCCCTTAGCCTTTGACAGAACCAGAGGTGAGTCCCTGGACAATTTGGCGTTGGAAAAACAGCACCAAGAGAATCAAGGGTAGGGTTCCTAAGATGGTGGCGGCGGCTAGGGGGCCGTAGGGGATGTCAAAGAGGGTGGTGCCAGCCAGTTGGGCAGCAGCAACGGGAACGGTTTGCATACTCTCTCGGGTGATAAACGTGAGTGCAAAAATGTACTCATTCCAGGCAAAAATAAACGCCAAGATGCCGGTGGTGGCAAGGGCGGGGAGAGTCATGGGCAACACAATCTGCTGCAGCATTTGCAGGGTGTTATAGCCATCGACCTTGGCGGAGTCTTCGAGATCTCGGGGCAACTGCTGGAAGAAGCTGCGCATCACCAAAATGGTCAGGGGCAAATTAATGGCGGTGTAGGGGATAATCAACGCCAGATAATTGTTCGCGAGGCCGGCAGCGCGCACCAGTTCCAGCAACCCTAGGAAGAGCAGGATGTAGGGGAATAGGGTGACGACTAAGACCACCGCCAGAATAATCTGCTCGCCGGGGATGCGCAGGCGGGCCAGGGCATAGGCTGCCGGTGCGCCAATGCAGAGGCAGAGCACCGTGGAGATAATCGCCACAAAGGCGCTGTTGAACAGGTAGCGGTGGAAGTGATTTCGGGCGAAGAGGTCAATATAGTGTTGGAAGGTATATTGATCCAACGCGGGAATATAGACCACGGGGTCGGTGGTAATCGCCTCGTTGGTTTTAATCGAGGTCAAGAGTTCCCACAGTACTGGCCCCAAGCTGAAGATCAAAATGAAGGCGATCGCCACCCATAGGGTAACTTGCACCCAAGTGGGGCGGGCTTTGGTGGGATTGGAGGACACCACAGGCTTTTGGGTTGTAGTCATGCGTCAGCTCCGGTAGCAGCAGAACGGGCTTTGTTGAAGTAGGCGATCGCCACGGCAACCACGGCAATCAAAATGAGGAAGGTGACGACGACCAAGGCAGCACCGTAGCCAAAGTCGAGGTAGCGCATCACGGTGGAATAGATGTAGAGCGACACCATTTCGGTGGCCCCGCCTGGTCCCCCGCCGGTCATGACGGAGATCAAATCAAAGATGCCGAAGGCTTGGGCAAAGCGGAAGAGCATGGCGATCAAAATCTGCGGCATCAGCAAGGGCAAGGTAATTTGCCGAAAGCTCTGCCAGCGACTTGCGCCATCAATGGCATGGGCTTCGTAAAGATCCTGGGGAATAGACTGTAGACCCGCCAGCAGCAGGATGCTGACAAACGAGGTAGTTTTCCATACGTCAGCCGCGATCGTGCAAATCATCGCCCAGGCAGGATCACCCAGCCAGTTCACTGGATTGCCGATCAGCGGCACCCAGTTCATCAGCATGTCGTTCCAGACGCCATATTCGCTGTTAAAAATCCAGCGCCAGGCCAAGGCGATCAAGGCAGTAGGCAAGGCCCAGGGCAAAATGGCAATGGTGCGCACCAGCCCTCGCCCGCGAAAGGTTTGGTCGAGCACCAGGGCAAAACCCAGCCCTAGGACTAACTCAATCACCAAGGACACAGCGGTGAAGATCGAGGTGTTCCAGATACTGCCCCAGAACCGTCCATCAAGGGCCATGCGCGTGTAGTTGTCGAAGCCCGTAAACTCGGCGTTGAGACCATTGCTGAGGTTTTCGGTAAACAGACTCAGCACAAAGGCTCGGATAATGGGATAGGCATAGACGAGGAGCAGCACCAAGATGGCGGGTAAGACCAGCAGCCACCCGGTACGCATCTCTCGCATCCGAATCGTATCTTTCATAGCGATCGCATCTCTTGCTAGGGGGTCGGTGGGTCGCAGACGACCCGAAGAATAGGAATGGTGCGCTTAGGCAGAACCCAAAACCCGACGGGTTTCACCCGCTGCTCGCTCCATGGCGGCTTCTGGCGTCAACTGTCCAGTAATAGCGGCACTGAGGTAGCGCTGCAGAATATCAGATGCCTGGGCATATTGACCAATGGGCGGACGCAGAACGGCTTGTTCTGCCACTTCTAAGAGTTCGTCGTAGTGGTCGTAGGCTTCAATCACCTGCGGATCGGTGAAGAGCGATCGGCGGCTGGGTACATAGCCATACTCCACAACAAACTGGCGCTGGGCTTCTTCACTGGTGAAAAAGTCCACAACCCGCCAAGCTTCATCGGGGTGGGGCGTTGTGGACGAAATTCCAAAGCCCCAGCCGCCCTGACAGGCACCACTGTTGTGTCCTGATTCAGACACCATAGGCTTCAGGGCCACCTGACCGCGAATGGGCGATCCTTCGCGATTCACTTCCGGCCAGACATAGGGCCAGTTTCTTAGGAAGGCAGCGTTGCCATTTTGGAAGACCCGCAAACTGTCTTCTTCTAGATAGTTGGTGACACCGGGGGGTGAGACTCGGCTGCTGATGGTTTCTTGGAGAAATTCGACAGCAGCGATCGCTTCTGGTTGATCAAGACCCACCTCGCGACTCTCGGGATCAATCCAATAGCCACCGTGGCCTTCCAGAATTTCCACAAAACCGGCAGACAGCCCTTCATACTGCAACCCTTGCCACACATAGCCCCAATCCACCAATCCCTGCTCCTGCAAGGTGCGGGACGTATCTAGCAACTCGTCAAAGGTATCCGGTGGTTCTAGCCCAGCTTCTTCTAATAAATCTGTGCGGTAGTAGAGCATCCCCACATCGGATCGGAAGGGCATACGATACAGACCTCCCTCAACCTGCCCCGCTTCTACATCAGCGGTGAGGAAAGCTGCTAGATCGTCCTCGGACACCCGATCGGATAGGTCTTGGAGCCAGCCCGCCGCCGCAAACTTAGGAATCCACACAATATCGGAAAAGATAAGATCATAGGGAGAATCCCCTAGAAGGAAGGAAGCGGTATATAAGTCCTCCACGGCATCGGCGGCATTGGGCCCACGAACCACGTTAAGACGAATGTCGGGGTTGTCGGCTTCAAATTCATCGACTAAAATCTGCAACTGGTCAGCTTCTAGGGCGCGCACCAGGAAGCTAATGGTCACCGGCTGCTGGGCTAGGGCAATCAGTCCTATGCTGATCGCACCGATACAAGACAAAAGAGCGATCGCTATCCATCGCGATCGCTGCGTACGCCGCCCTAGCCGCCGCAACGGCTCTGCTAGGTGGGCTAGTTGATGAAGCCAAGAGATCAGGGTGTTCATGCTCGGGGTCTCTATACAAAAATAGCTAGGGTCTCCGCTCTAAACTGAAGGACAGGGGCCAAAGGCTGATCCTGATTCAAAGCGCAATGCCTCAACGCATTCCTCAACTTACCAAGACTACCGGTGTTGATCGGTGGGCGTTGGGCAGTCGGAGCAACCATAAACACAGCCGACCTAGATGAGCTACAGTCAGCAGCGATCGCTGACAAGCATACCCACGGCAAATGGACGAGCCCCGAGTGATACGGAAACCGTTTAGGTCACCTCGCGATGACCGATTACTGTAGCCTCAGCATAAAAATTTGTCTCTTGCGATACATCTCTCTAGAGACAGATATGATGAGAACATGCAATACTTCGTAATATTGGCAGTCCAAGGCGATCGCCCCCAATAGCTGCCACAATATCTCGTAAATCTGTTTGAATAGAGATCAGCAGGCCTAATCAGTCTGTATCTCAGGGAGCCCTGACGGGCTCTTATTGGCGGGACAGGTTGTTCCGCTTTTTTGTCCTTCTACCCGTTGGGTCTGGATCCAGACTGACGATTTTGATAGAGCTTTGATTGATCGAATAGTGATCACAATTGCGATCGCCATGGATCAATCTAGAGCCTTATCAGAAAGGCATCTACCTGGTATCCAATCCCCTATCCCCCACCTATCCTGGCAACGATGACCCAATCCGTCTTAACTCCGCTTGAAAATCCTCTCCTCATTGGCTATGGGCTGCCGCCCTTCGATCGCATCCAGCCTGAGCATGTGGTGCCAGCCATCACCCAACTGCTCACAGAGCTAGATGAGGAATTGGCGTACTTAGAAGATCGGGGTACTCCCACCTGGTCGGGGTTGATCGAGCCGCTCACCCACATCGAAGAACGGCTTTCCTGGAGTTGGGGGGTGATTGGCCATCTGATGAGCGTCAGAAATAGTCCAGAACTGCGAGAAGCTCAGCAGACGGTGCAGCCAGCAGTGGTACAGTTTATCAATCGCCTCAGCCAAAGCCAGTCCTTGTACCAGGGCTACAAAGCGATTCGAGACGGCGAGGAGTGGCAAACGTTGGATGCGGCCCAGCGCCGGATTGTTGAGGCAAATATCCGCGAGGCCGAATTTGCTGGCGTGGGGCTCACTGGAGAGGTTCGCGATCGCTTCAATGACGTCCAGCTAGAGCTGGCGGAAATGGGCACAGATTTTTCTAATCACGTTCTAGATGCCACCAAGGCGATCTCCTTCCTGTTCACCCAGGCCGATGAAGTGGATGGGTTGCCGCCCAGTTTGCGATCGCTGGCGGCCCAAATGGCACGGATGGCAGGAGAAACCGAAGCGACGGCCGAGGCCGGCCCTTGGTTGATTACCCTCGACTTTCCTAGCTATCTGCCGTTTATGCAGCATAGCCGTCGCCGCGATCTGCGGGAAAAACTGTACCGAGCCTTTGTCGGCCGGGCCGCCTCTGGAGAATTTGACAACACCACCCTGCTGCGCCGCATTTTGGAACTACGGCAGATCAAAGCCCAGATCCTCGGCTTTGATTCTTACGCAGACCTGAGCCTGGCCAGCAAAATGGCTCCAGATGTGGCGGCCGTGGAAGCGCTGCTAGAGTCCCTACGCCGATCGAGCTACGATGCGGCCGTGAACGACTTGGAGCAGCTTACCGCCTTTGCCCAGGGTCAAGATCCCACGATCACCACCCTGGCCCATTGGGATATTCCCTTTTGGTCGGAGCGGCAGCGGGAGATAGAGTTCGCCTTAAATGAAGAAGAGCTGCGGCCCTATTTTCCCCTCACCCAGGTGCTGGACGGTTTGTTTGACCTGGCCCGCCAGCTCTTTGGGGTGATTATTACCCCAGCAGACGGGCAGGCTCCGGTGTGGCATGACGATGTGCGCTACTTCCAAGTGTCAGACGAGCAAGGAGAAGCGATCGCTTACTTCTACCTCGATCCCTACAGCCGGCCTGCGGAAAAACAGGGGGGCGCTTGGATGAATGTCTGTCTGCAGCGGGCCAAGATCCGCTTGGTAGAAGGAGAAAGGCTGCGGTTGCCCATCGCCTATTTGATTTGTAACCAATCACCGCCGGTGGACGACGTTCCTAGCCTGATGACCTTCCGGGATGTGGAAACCCTGTTCCATGAATTTGGGCATGGTCTGCAGCATATGCTAACCACCGTGGATTACTCCGGTGCCTCGGGAATTAACAACGTGGAATGGGATGCAGTGGAACTGCCCAGCCAATTTATGGAAAATTGGTGCTACCGGCGCTCCACCTTGATGAGCTTGGGCAAGCATTACCAAACTGGCGAACCGCTGCCCGATGAGTATTACCAAAAGTTGGTGACAGCCCGCACCTACATGAGCGGCAGTGCCACCCTGCGCCAAGTCCATCTCAGCCTGCTGGATCTGGAGCTCCACCATCGCTACCAGCCCACCAGCGATGAAACCCCCAACCAAGTGCGCGATCGCCTCGCTGCCACCACTATGGTGCTGCCGCCCTTGCCGGAGGATTCGTTCCTCTGTGCCTTCAAGCATATTTTTGCCGGGGGCTATGCGGCGGGCTACTACAGCTATAAGTGGGCTGAGGTGCTGAGTGCCGACGCCTTCGCCGCTTTTGAGGAAGCGGGTCTAGACGATGATGGAGCGATCGCTGAGGTGGGACGGCGGTTTCGCGATACGGTGCTGGCCCTAGGCGGCAGCCAGCCGCCCATGGAGGTGTTCAAGGCGTTCCGAGGTCGGGAACCGGATCCCTCCGCCCTGCTACGCCACAGTGGTTTGCTGGTATCGGCTTAGGTCTGAATCGCTTAGTCTGGATCACTTAGATCTAGATCACCAAGGTCTAGATTACCGATCTGGATCACCTACGTTTGGATCATGGCATCGAGCGCACCCTGGAGGTCTTGGGTGAGGCTGGTGATGGCTTGACGGCGGTTGCCCTGATAGTCATCCCAGCGATCGCTCACACAAAGGGGCTGCCCCACCGTCATCTGCACCCGTTGGGCTCCCAATCGAGGGATTTGGGAGGTGCGATCGCCCTTGATGCGAGCGATGGTTTTCCACAGCAGCAGCAGGGTATCGGCAAAGCGCTCCACGGTAGGTTTTTCTTTCACGTAGCGCCCTGTGACGCTGACGAAATTTTCCACTAAACGCATGTGCCACAGTCGCAGATCCGCTTCTTCCGCGATGCGATCGGCCAACCCCTGCTCCACCGGAGATAGATCAGACAATTGCAGATCGTTACGATAAATTCGATCCCAGCCCGCCTGCTCCACCCGCCGACAGCGATCGATCACCGTGCCTTTAGGGGTGAGCTGGAAAAATTGTTCTGCCACGATCAGGGCCGTATTCAGCAACGTCTGCAGGCGCTGGGGCAGGTCAAGCGAGGTGTCTCCCACCTGCGATGGGGTAGCGAGGGCATCGGCGAGGGTTTCGGGCAGCATATGTTGATAAAAGCGAATGTAGTAGCGCTCAAGCTGAATCAATAAATGTTCACCCAGTCCGTATAGCCGCTGGTAGAGCCACGTTTCTTGCTCAGGGGTGAGGGCTTTCCCATCACGAATAGCAGGTAAGTTAGCAGGCACTGGCGGCGGCACCCAACCACTATCGGCTTCAAGCTGGCTGAGTAATTGGACGAGGCTTGTCCAAGGAGCAGTGGTGAAGTGGTACTGAATGCCTAAAGGTAAGATAAACACCTGTTCAGCGCGATCGCGTACATCTTCCGCACACCAAAAGCCAAACTGGGCAATGCCAGGTTCTAGCGGGCTGATCAGTTCATTGTGGCCATTGGTGCCACCTTCTGGAGCTGCCGCCATGGGAAAGTCTCCCTGGGCAAAGAGCTGGCGGATGGAGCGCAGACCGGGGCGATCGAGACCGCCGCGCCGGATGGGGGTGCCGCCAAGCTGGGCCATCAGCCAGCCCACTGGTCGCCCTGCCCAGAGGGGAATGCCGCGATCGTAGACAAAATGGACATGGGGGTTGGTGATCCTCATACCCTGCTGGGAGGCGATCGCCGGTAGCTGTGACCAGATCATCTGGGCGATGCACAGTGGATCGCTGGTAGACGGATGGCGAAAGGCAATCAGGAAGCGTGCTTTGCCCGACTGAAAGTCTTGGTATAGGCGGGCGAGGGTGTCGCCATTGTGAACCTCGACTTGGTCAATCTTCAGCCGCCATCGCAGCCAGAACGGGAGGAGCGATCGCGCCCCCTGCCAAACAGCAGCATTAAACGAAGGTTCGATAAAGGCCAGCGGCGGTTGAACTTCAGTGACAAAGTAGGACACAGCAACAATCCTCAAGAGGGATGAAATAGCCTGCCCTCGTTGAGATAACGGGTTAGGCTCTGATGTCCAGAATACCCATCATTCCCCGATCTTCGTGATCAAGAATGTGACAGTGGTAAACTGTCATACCCGAAAATTGGTCAAAGGGCACGCGAATACGCACCCGTTCATATCGTGGCACTAGCACGGTGTCCTTCCAGGCACGGTAAGGCTCCGCCACGCCATTGCGTTCGATCACCTGGAAGGGATTGACGTGAATGTGAAAGGGATGATCCATGCCGCCGTCGTTGATAATCTCCCAGTCTTCCACGGTATTGAGCTGGACTTCGGTGTCAACGCGATGGTGGTCAAACATTTGACCATTGATCAAAAAGCCCGGCATCATGCCGCCACCCATGCCGCCGCGATGCATACCGCCCATGCCGCCACGATTCATCCCCGGCATACCCATACCGCCGCCCATGCCATGGTTCAAGACAAACGTCCGCACTTGACTGGGTTCCGGTAAAGTCTCAATCGGTAAAAGCTGAGTGGGTGGAGCCATCACCGTGGTGCGATCGCCATAGACAAGTCGAGCCAGTACCTCCGGCTGATCCTGAATGGTTTGGCTGTCCATACCTCGCATCATCGTCATCAGACCGCGATCGTAGGGAAGGTTGAGCAGCTCATACTCGCCCGCTGCCTGTGTGCCATGGACTAAAACCTCAGCCCGTTCACCGGGAGCCAGCAGCAGATCGTCTACAGTCACCGGTGCTTCCAAGGCTCCGGCATCGCTGGCAATCCAATGCATGGGATGGGAGGCGATCGCCAATCGATAAAATCGAGACGCCGATGCATTGACAATTCGCAGCCGCAGTAATCCTTCTTGGGGAATCGTGAAGCTAGGACGACGTTGACCGTTGACCGTAAGCACCGATCCTTCCCGTCCCCACATTTGAAACATGGGGCTGGGAGTGGCTATCTGCTGCTGACTGACTTCGAAGTCTTTGAGCACAAGAATCGCCTCACTCGCCGCTTGTACTTCGGGAATATCATCCAAAGCACCACGTACAATCAACACACCCGAGAGACCGCCAAACACCTGCTCGGCCACCAACCCGTGGTGATGGGGGTGATACCAAAAGGTGCCGGCAGGATGATCGGTGGGTAGTGTGAATTCGTAGGTGAAGGTCTCTCCCGATGGCACCGACAAAAAGACATTATCTGCCGTGCCGGTGGGCGGAATATGCAACCCGTGGTAGTGCAGGTTGGTGGGGTCGGCCAGGTCATTGGTAAAGTGAATGCGGATGGTGTCGCCCGCGCGGGCTTCCAAGATCGGGCCGGGCATTTGACCGTTGTAGGTCATCACCTGCACGGGACGACCGTTGCCTAGGAGGTCAAGACGTTCCATCCTCGCTGTGAGATCCACCTCTAAGAGTCCCCCTTGGCTGATGAAGCGATCGCTCAAGGGCTGAGCACGGGTTATGGTTGAAGAGACACAGCGGGGTAGCACGATAGCGCCTGCGGTTGCACCTGCGAGGGTCAGAAAGAGACGGCGATTAATCATGGTTATGACAACTGAGTGAGCATACTCCATTATGGCCATGAAGCTATGGATACTGGGGGGCGATCGCCTCAATGAGGGTAAATCCTAAGCTTATCTAAGATCCTCAGTTAAAATAACCATCCTCCAACAAGGGAGTCTAATCGACCTGGGTAAACGATAGTCAACCACTCGTGAGGAGGTAGGGTTTGGGGGGCAATCGCCCCTCTAGCTAGATGTCCACTTCTATGATGCATCACACCCCTGTTCTCAAACGAGAGTCTGGATGCCACACTAGTAGTGAATGTTGTTTCAGCAGACCTGTAACCATGCAGCTTTCCTTGGCTTTGAGTGATCCCGATCTCAACTCTGAAGAACTAGAGGTTTTAACCCAAACCCTCCACCGCCAGCTCTATGATTTGGCCGATGATGTTGAACGAGTGCCCGTTCAAACTATGTCTTCAACGGGAAGTTTGGTGCAAAAAGGGGACGAAACCGAACCAGGTCTGCTGCAAATGGAAGTAAACCTAGACAGTGTTCGCAAACTGGCGGCTTGGCTCTGGCAGCGCTTGGCAGGGCGATCGACCAAAGCCACACTCAAGTTTGGCGAGGGCAGTCGTGCGGTGGAGTTTTCCTTTGAAGGCAAT
>DATNRH010000699.1 GCA_036703605.1 Candidatus Obscuribacterales bacterium
GGTCCTTTTTCTAGCACCTATCAACAAAGAGATCACCCTCTGCCATGGAGTGTTGGAGGTCCCTAATGATACCGTCCCCAGAAACAGCAGCAGCCCTTGGAAGGATGCTCATGTTGTGTGCCTCGGAGAGCGTGACGATACAAGGCTTCAAAACCGTTGGAGAGTCGACCTACTACCTTCAGGCCTGTTTGAACCTAGTGATGGCAAACTAGCCGACTACGGCTCCTCCCCTCAGCAGCAGCCCCCACCTGAAGACTCTGACCTGCTTCCTCAAAGTGAGACGGAACAGTCCTTTGTCCGGATCCTTCCCCTGCTGGGAAAGGAAGTTTGCCAACAAGTCTACGAAGGGTTAAGCAGCCCAGTACCTTGGACTTTGCCCCAGCTGGTGTGGACGCTCAAGCCTTACATTGCCTCCATTCGTGATGAACCCACTCGACAGCAAGCAGAAGGAGCAGTGATGAGTTGGCTCACTCAGGGTGCTGGAAATGCCCCCGTGGGCAATGTAACAGTTTCAGCTCGAGCGCCACCTAAGAAAGTCAAAGACTGGATTTCTAGCACCTTGGAAAAACTCTGCACGCCCACAGCCCACGGCCACCCAGTTGGCACAACCACCAGCCACCCAGATGGCAGCCACCCAGATGGCAGCCACCCAGATGGCACCAACACCAGCCACCCAGTTGGAAACCCCAGATGGCCATAGCGACAGCCGCCCAGAGGACTACACCCCAGAGGACCCAGACCCTGGCCCCAAGCGCCGCAAGCGGTCCAGTGTGAGCTTTGCTCCTGACCCCCTCAATGCCACCACATTCAATGGTGACAGGGCTCCTGACTTGGATGGCACCATCCTGTATGCCCTTCTTGGTTTCACTAAGACCACAACAAAGGAAGCGCTTCCCGAAGTCTGGCTGGATTGGTTCGAGCAGAAGAAGGAGCACCGGCGTCTGTGGCTCAATGGCTACAGAAGTGAGCTACAGAAAAGAAACTATGTGGCCTTTGATCAAGGCTTTGACTACCCTCCCTTCCTTGCCCAGGACTTGTCTAGTATGCAACTCACCACCTCCACACATGACCTTCAATGGTGGCGAGGCATAGTTGGGGCCCAACTCAAACGAGACCAGTCAGAGCTGCAGCACCTCCACCACCTCAATGAGAATGAAGAGCACTTCAGAGGCGCCTTGCAAGTCAATGATGCGGGGGCGTCTGCCAGACGAGGAAAAGCCCCTCCACGCATCACCACATGGCATGAGCTCACCAGCTTCTTGAGCCGGCTCAAGCTGTTCACCGATGACTGGGTCCCTAGCAGCTACCTCCACCTCCACACGAACCAGTTGCTTACCCACCTGCAACAACGATCCCATCTCTTCTCCAACAACACAGATTGGATCTGTGCCAAGGCCTGCCAGATTGTTTGGCACCTAAAGCAACTGGAGCAACTAGAATTTGGACAGCCACTTCGCGATCTCCACTTCCTCAACCCGGATGAAGACCCACCATTCTTCTGCTTGGGTGCCAATGACTTGCCCCCTGTCCATGCCCTGTTGCAACCCAACTTGAATTATGACCTTGGAATGCCTGCTACCCTCCGGCCCACCCAAACGCCAGCTCCAGTGCCAGCCCCCCCAGCCCCCTCGAGCGGCCCCGCACCCACGCCAAGACCAGCAGCCAACCCTAGCAACACCGATGGGCGACCCCAGCCAACTCGGCAAACCAACCCCAGTTTTGCCACTCCACTCAAAGCCTTCTGGGCGGACGCCGCTGAGCCTGTCCGACGAGCCAACCTTTCAGTCCTGTTGACCAATGCTAGCTCTACCAATGCTGATGTAATCCAAGCCCTCCATCTCCCTGCAGGCAGACATTGCTTGCACTTTCATGTCAAGGGATCATGTGGCCACACAAGATGCCGCAACACCCACTCTCCCATCCAAATCACTGACGAAAATGCCAACAGAGTTGTGGCTATCCTCCGACGAGGGGCTACAGCTTTGTGACCACCAACAGCAGCACTACCTCCATCACCCTTTCCACAGCCGTCCCCCGACGCAGCCCCACTCCCACGCCAACACCACCGCACCACCACCCAACATCCATCCCACCACACCCAAGAATCCCCACGACTACGCCAAACAGCACCCACCCACTCCCCTCTCCCCTTTCCCCACCAACGGCACCAACAGCCTTGCCCCACTGGATCCCACGCTGCAAGGCCCCCGGGGCAACCCACAAAGCCCACCCATGCCCAGCATGGGGCATCCCCACCCACCATCACAGCACCGTCCAAGAGATCCTCTCTGCCCTCGGTCAGCACCAGCCCTGCCAGTGCCCCAACACCCAAGAGGCACAACCACCAGCCCTCCCCTCCAGCCTCATCACCCGCGGTTGCCTTCACAACACCCTTCACAACACAGGAGATCCACGACATCCTCACCAAAACCCAGAGTAAGTCTAACCCTTATGTTCCCACCCGCAGTCTTATGTTCCCCGGCCCCATTGCCCAGGCCCACCCAGCAGGCCCAATGTTGAAACAGTTTGGAACCGTTGGCTGCCCGGTCGACATCTCCGAAGATTGGACCCTTGCCCAACTGGACAGCGCCGTCAGCTATGGAGCCCATCCATCTGCCAGAACCCCAGCTGCCGTCACAGCCATCCGCGAAGAAGCCTTGGAAAAGGTAGCCTCCGGTTTTGTCAAGCTCGTCAAATGGAAGGATCTGCGCAGTCAAATCCAAGCCGGCACAGCCCCACCAGTCAAGATCAGCCCCATTGCCGCCATCCCCCACAAAAGT
>DATNRH010000700.1 GCA_036703605.1 Candidatus Obscuribacterales bacterium
CTGTCCTTTCGAACAAAAAACGTGAGCCCATTCTGCATCAACAGTAAGGTTCACGTTTTATGCCATAGCTCTCTTTTTTCCTAAGCTAGGTCTTAGATCCGGACGGTTCTCCAAACTGATCTATTTAAATCAATCTATCCAAAGCGACCGGTGACGTACTCTTTGGTAGCTTGCTGGGCTGGGTTTTGGAAAATGACGCTGGTTTGGTCATACTCAACCAAATAGCCCACCTTGCCGCCTTTCTCCGTGGCTTCCGCATTGTAGAAAGCTGTATAATCTGACACCCGAGATGCTTGCTGCATATTGTGAGTGACGATGACGATGGTATATCGTTCCTTGAGTTCGTGCAGCAGTTCTTCGATGCGCAGGGTTGAAATCGGGTCTAATGCCGAACAAGGTTCATCCATGAGAATAATCTCAGGGGCGATCGCGATGGCGCGAGCAATACACAGCCGCTGTTGTTGACCGCCAGAAAGAGATAGACCGCTCTCCTTCAGCTTGTCTTTCACCTCATCCCACAGCGCTGACCCTCGCAGGGATTGTTCAACCAGCTCATCCATATCACCTCGGTAGCCATTAATCCTGGCACCAAAGGCAATGTTTTCATAGATGGACTTGGGGAAGGGGTTCGGCTTTTGAAACACCATGCCAATGCGTCGCCGCACTTCCACTGGGTCCATGCTTTTGGCGTAGAGATCTTGACCGTGGAAGGTAATCCGGCCTTGAACCCGAGCTGTGGGTATCAAGTCATTCATGCGGTTGAAGCAACGCAGCATGGTGCTTTTGCCGCAGCCAGATGGGCCAATAAAAGCCACAATTTTGTTTTTAGGGACATCTAGCGATACATCCCGGACAGCAAGGCTCGACCCGTAGTAAACACTGACGGCCTCAGCCATCAGGGCAGGTTCAGTTGCCATACTGGTTGTAACAGAGTCTTGCATCATTTTGTGTGTCAGGGTAATTCAACAGATTGCTTCTAGGGTCAGGCTTGGACAGGGCTTGTAACTCAAAACTGAAGCTTCAAGGCTGGTGATAGGTGGGGGAGCGATCGCTTTCCCATCGATAGGATCGACAAGACCATTAGAGTCGTTGTTGAAACTTGTTGCGCAGGAAAATAGCGGTCGAGTTCATCAACAATAAGACAGCCATCAGGACAATAATGGCAGCCGCCGAGTTGACGTGGAACTCTGCCTGAGGGCGAGAGACCCAGTTGAAGACCTGGATCGGTAGAACGGTGAAGGGGCTTTGAGGACCCTCGGGCAAGAATGAAATGAATGTGAGCGCTCCAATCATGATCAGAGGAGCAGTTTCCCCGATCGCTCGCGACAGGGCCAAAATCGTACCAGTGAGAATACCCGGAAATGCCAGTGGCATCACGTGGTTGAGCACAACTTCCCATCGAGTGGCACCCAGAGCAAACCCAGCCAGCCTGAGGCTGTCGGGTACTGACCGCAGGGCTTCACGGGTGGACACGATGATAATAGGCAAAATCAACAGAGCTAGTGTCAGTGCTCCAGAGAGAATGCTGCGTCCGCCTGTGATCGGTTCCATGATCCGCACAAAGACTTGCAATCCCAAGAGCCCATAGATAATGGAAGGGACACCCGCCAAGTTGTTGATGTTAATTTCAATCGCTTGGGTGATCCAATTATCCTCTGAAAACTCTTCTAAGAAAATCCCTGCACCCACCCCCAAGGGAAATGACACTAGGGCCACAATACCCATCACCCAAACTGTGCCGACGAGTGACGATAAGATGCCTGCATCGGCCGGACGCCGGGAGGGAAAGTTGGTGAAAAATGACCAATTGAGGCGCGGCAGCCCATCAATCAATACATCAACTAGAAGGACAACCAAGACCAAAATAGCGATGGAGATGGCAACAATGGTGGCAACTTGAAAGATGCGATCTAAGCGGTACCGAAACTTAATGTTGATATTGAATAATGAGCCAGCATCTGGGAGGGACGACAGATTCCCAGCAGATGTCTGTGGTTCTTGCATGGTCATTCGTACTTCTCCCGAAACCGGCGGACAAACCAGAAGCTGAAAATATTGAGGGCTAGGGTGATGATAAATAGGGTCATGCCTACGGCAAAGATCGTTTGGTAGGCGATGGATCCGGCAGGGGTATCGCCTAAACTAACCTGAACGATAAAGGCAGTCATTGCCATCACCGGCACCAAAGGATTGAGCCCCAATCTCGGGTTTTGACCAGCCGCTAGCGTAACAATCATGGTTTCCCCAATAGCTCGGGAAATGGCCAAGATCAGGGCTGACACAATACCCGACAGGGCTGCTGGTAAGACAACAGCAATAATCGTTTCGCGCTTGGTGCTTCCTAGGGCATAGGCTCCATCCCGTAGACTGCGAGGCACGGCAAATAGAGCATCCTCACTGAGAGAGGCAACGAGCGGTGTGATGGAAATCCCTAAAACAATGCCTGCACTCAGGGCATTAAATCCCTGAAGTCCTGGAATAAATTGATCCCAGCTTGGAATGATGCTTTGAAGCCAAGCGGGCGTTGCTGTTCGCAGCAGAGGTGAGACAAAGAGCAGTGCAAAATACCCGAAGACAACACTCGGCACCCCTGCTAGGAGTTCGAGCACGGGCTTAAGCACTGAACGCATCTTGGGAGAGGCATACTCACTGAGGAAAATAGCAGATAGGAGACCCAGGGGTAGGGCAACGACAATAGCAATAAAGGACACCATCACCGTTGCACTGATGAGGACCATAATTCCAAACTGGGCACTGGAAAACAGAGGTGTCCAGCGAGTTTCTGTCAAAAAACGCCACAGAGGAACTACTTGGAAAAACGCAACGGTTTCAAAAATGAGCGTTAGGACAATACCAACCGTGGTTGCCACGGAGACCATGGCAAAGGCACCGAAGACTATCTTAACGACGAATTCGGTGCGCTTGCTTACGGCTCGATTGGGCCGCCATAGGTCGGACTCTGAAGGTGTGCTAGCAGTCATGCCATGAAAAAGGTGATTGTATGGGCAATAAGTTGTAGTGTGTCGCTGCCTACAGCTAATGATCGCTATGAGAACCAGGCTGGGTGTGAGCTGGACGTTGGACTGACTTGCTCAACCAAGGCTATAGGACAGCGGCACAGGCTGAGAAGGTAACTGCTATGGTGGTTGTTCTTCCTCCATAGCAGTCAGTATGTCATGAGAGGCTGGCTACTAGGGGGTGCTATTACAGCACATCGGCTAGCTTAACGCCTACAGCAGAACCACCTTCAAACACAGATCCGGTTGTGCCAGCTTCTAAACGCTCTTGTGCAGCGGATAGCACTTCATCAGGCAGCGCCACATAGCCGACTTCTTCAACTAGACCTTTGTTTTCGATAGCAATTTGATACTCAGCAAATGCACGCACGGCTGGGTTATCGAGGGATGTCGTCTTAACGTAGAAGAACTCAGGACGAGATAGGGGTTGATAGGATCCATCGCCAATGGTTTCTGGGCTGGGTTCAACGCAGCCGTTGCCGTTATCAATGGCAACCAGTTGGAGGGAATCCTGGTTTTCTTCGTAGTACGCATAGCCAAAGAAGGCTAGACCATTGGTGTCGCCGATCACCCCTTGAACCAAGACGTTGTCATCTTCGCTAGCGGTGTAGTCGCCGCGGCTTTCACCTTCGGAATCGAGCAAGGCTGCGGTGAAGTAGTCGTAGGTACCAGAATCTGTGCCTGGGCCGTAGAGGCCTAGTTCTGCGTCGGGGAAGTCAGGACGAATTTGATTCCAGTTGGTAATGGTGCCTTCTGCTGACGGCTCCCACATGGTCTTTAGCTCGTCTACCGTTAGACATTGAGCCCAGTCGTTCTCAGGGTTCACCACGACGGAGAGGCCATCAAAAGCGATGGGGATCTCGACAAACTCAATGCCGTTTTCGGCACAGAGGTCGATTTCTTCTTGCTTGATAGGACGAGATGCGTTGGAGATGTCGGTTTCACCGGCACAGAATTTTTGGAAGCCGCCGCCTGAACCAGATACCCCAACGGTGACGCGAACGTCAGCGTTTTCCGCCATGAACTCTTCAGCCATGGCTTCAGAGATGGGGAATACAGTACTAGATCCGTCAACCAAGACATCGCCTGCGAGCCCAGAGCCACCGGACGATGCTGCTGTTGAGGTACCTTCTGTCCCTTCGGTACCTGCGGTATCTTGACCGCCGCCGCCCGAACAAGACGCTGCTATGCTCAGAACCGCCATGAAAGATAAGATGCCTGCAAGGCGCTTGAAGCGGATCGTTGGTGCCATATACATAATAGTTGCTTTGTGTTGACTCAAAAGTTGGATACGACGTGATTACACGAGCCGTCCATGAGAACCTATCATCTCAACATAAAGCCTAGGTTAAGATGCCTATGGGCTCAGGGAACTGAGTTTTCTAGGCTAGAAAATCTGAGTATTCTTGTATGAGAGAGCGATCGCTTGAGTTGAATATATAGTTCAGCTCTAAAATCGGTGAAAAATCTGATTTTCATCTAAAATCCCAAAAATATGATCCTCACGGGATCCCTGTGGGAAACTAGGCAAGGCTATAGGTAGATGGGGGAAACGATGCGCTATGTCATTTATGATGGTACATGCAATCTCTGCGTGAATTGGGTGCGACTCTTGGAGTCCATCGACCAAGGTCAACGGTTTTGCTATGTACCGATGCAGGATACGGAGAGGCTGGAGCTGTTGGGCATAACGGCGGCAGATTGCGATCTGGGCATGATTTTGGTGGATGAGGCAGATCCAACTCAGCGTTGGCAGGGCAGTGATGCGGTGGAAGAAATTGGGCGATCGCTGCCCTTAGGGGAAATGTTGGTGGCGGCCTATCGAAATGTACCGGGGATGAAGTGGATGGGCGATCGCCTCTATGAGCAGGTGCGCGATCATCGCTATCCATGGTTTGGGCAACGGGCCCTGTATACATCGGCCTACGGTGCTTGCGAGACGGGTGCTTGTGGAGTGGAGTCTACATCGTCGGAACTGCCCCAACACGATTAATCAGGAATTTGTCCTGACACAAGGGGCGATCGCCTGCAAAGAGGGATGAACATACCCAGCGATCGCCATGAGTGATATTTCCCTGTTAGCGATGAGCCTTCTGACCCAGACCCAAGTGCCGGTCTGGATGTTGGAACCGCCGCCGTTGCCCCACGCATCCTTGCCGGATGCCCTGACGAGGTGCCAAGCCTGGGGGCTTTCGGATGTGATTCCGCTGACCATGGCTTGCTCCCAGGTGCTGCCGGAGACTAGTCGGGAGCGATCGCTGCCTCTGTTTAGCGCTGCTGCTCACGTACCCGCCGAGGCCTATCCTGTCGCTTGGCAGCGGCAGCCGGTTGTGCAACAGGTAGCGGCGGAACCCTCCCAGCTTGCGGTGGCCAGCCCTGGAACGTTGAACTGGGATGAACCC
>DATNRH010000701.1 GCA_036703605.1 Candidatus Obscuribacterales bacterium
CGGGTCGGAATTTCAGGCGATCCTCGACGTGTTCTATGGGGGCAGGCCTTGTCCGTTGACTATGAAGGCTCTGGATCGTCCGAATCCTGAAAGCCTTTCCTAGCAATGGGTGCGCACATAGAGACTGACCACGCCCATTACAGGTCATCCCAAGCAGACTAGCGCCCATCCCCCAGCCTGCGATCTTGGCGGCCAGCCAGGTCAAACAGGCTCTTGATGGAGTCGGGGTAGTGCGTTGTTCAGCGAATGTCCGCTCTGAGCCCCAAGCAGTCATCCAATTCTAGATTAGCAGCGTTAGGGAGTCATGGATTTCGGCCAGCTATGGTTTTGTCCCCACCGCAACGTAGAGTACGTCGGCGATAAGAACCGAGGAACTTTCCGCCCAAGTAAATTTGCTGTAATATTCAAAAGAATGGGGAAGGAGATATATGTGATGACTTATTTCGACCTAGGCTCATACTCCCGATCTATCTCCACCACGTCCCAAGACGCTCAAAAATGGTTCGACCGTGGATTGGTGTGGACCTACGCATACAATCATGAAGAGGCCATCGAGTGCTTTAGAAAAGCGCTGGCTGCGGATTCCGGGTGTGCAATGGCCCATTGGGGCATCGCTTATTGCATTGGCCCCAATTACAATAAACCTTGGGAGACATTCGAGGACGACGAAAAACCTGACTGTATCAAAGTAGCCCAGAACTCAATTGATGCAGCGAATGAACTTCTGGATCAGGTCACACCGGTGGAACGTGCCCTGATTGAGACATTGCCCGCGCGCTACCCAGACACTTCGGAAGTTGAGGACTTTAGCCCTTGGAATGACGCCTTTGCCAATGAAATGCGCAAGGTCCATTCCGAATATGGTGATGACCTGGATGTTTGCGCTCTTTTCGCCGAGGCGATGATGAACCGCACGCCTTGGCAGTTATGGGATTTACCGAGCGGTAAACCAGCTGAGGGCGCAGACACTCTTGAAGCAATTACTGTGTTGGACGAGGCGTTTCAAGCTCGGGCGCGGGCTTGGCAGCACCCGGGCCTCCTTCACATGTACATTCACCTTATGGAGATGTCGCCTCATCCAGAGAAGGCACTGCGGCACGGGGATGCCCTCAGCACCCTCGTCCCCGACGCGGGGCACCTGCTTCACATGCCAACCCA
>DATNRH010000702.1 GCA_036703605.1 Candidatus Obscuribacterales bacterium
TTCCTAGCGTTCTCTTGAGGTTGGTTAACCGTTTTAGCGGCCACATAACCAAGAAAGAACCCAGCTGCAACACCGGAAGCCAATCTCAGGTAATCGGACATTGTGCTACTCCAAATAAACAACAGGATATTCCTGAAGCATCAGGCTAAAGCCAGCACAATGGGGGTAGAATGAAGGTCCGAGTAAAATTTAAGTGCTGATGGATGGGCGCTCACAAGTACTGAAGATCGGTTGACAAGTTGAACTGAATTTCTCAGTTTTGTTAAACTGAACTATGCTAGGCGCAAAGAGATTTTTCCTACCCCTACTGCGGACTAATCCAAATATCCCTGTGCGCAGCCTGACAATGGCTCCTTCATCGCAAGCATCGGGCCCAGTTCGTGTCTTGAGCGGCATTCAGCCAACTGGTGCTCTGACATTGGGGAATTATTTGGGTGCTATATCTAACTGGGTGGACTGGCAGCGCTCTGCTGATGAAACCTTCATCATGGTTGTGGACTTGCATGCCTTGACAGGAACGGCAAGCCACCTTGGGCAGCGGTCCCGTGAAACAGCTGCAGCTCTTGTGGCCTGTGGCATCGAGAGGAAACACTCGAACCTGTTTATGCAGTCGAGTGTGCCAGAGCACACGGAGCTAGCGTGGGTGCTGAGCTGTGTAGCACCGCTAGGGCAGCTGGAGCGCATGACCCAGTTCAAGGACAAGGCCGAGCAGCGCGGCTCAGCCACCCTCGGCCTGCTGTCATACCCGGTGCTGCAGGCAGCGGATGTGCTGCTGTACCAGGCCACGCATGTCCCGGTAGGCGAGGACCAGGCCCAGCACCTCGAGCTCACCCGCGACCTCGCCCGCGCCTTCAACCACCGCGTCGCCCAGAACTACTTTCTAGCCCCTCAGACTGTCTTAGGCGACTTCAAGCGCGTCATGAGTCTGCGGGACGGCACTAAGAAGATGTCCAAGTCCGACCCCTCTGACTATTCTCGCATCAATCTTACCGATTCAGCTGACCTCATTGCCAAGAAGATCAAGAAGGCGAAAACGGACTCACTGGACCACTTTTCCTATGACCCCGCATCCCGCCCTGAGCTTGCCAATCTCCTTACTATCTTTTCTACCCTCAGCCAACAGCCCATTGAGAGCCTTCTAGGCCAATTTAAGAGCAAAGTGGACTTCAAGGAGCAGCTTACGGACCTTCTCGTCCACAAGGTCACTCCTATCGGCCAACGCATAGAGGAACTCCTAGAA
>DATNRH010000703.1 GCA_036703605.1 Candidatus Obscuribacterales bacterium
TGAGCAGAAGCCTGAAATCAAATTCATCTTGATATCAAGATATTCGAGGTGAAGGTAAAAGTCAAGAATCTCGATGTCAAGATATAATGACGTCATGAACCACGATCGCATTGATAACATCTTGGAACAATGGCAGCGGGAGTCGCCGCAGTTAGACCTCTCGGCCCTGGCGGTGACCGGGCGAGTCCTGCGGATTGCACGTTTGCTGGAAAAGCATCGGGAGTCTGTCCTAGCAGACTACGGGTTAGCCGTCTGGTCGTTTGACATGTTGGCGACCCTGAGACGACAGGGGCCGCCCTACCAACTCAAGCCGACCGATCTCTACGATCTGTTAATGCTCTCCTCAGGGGCAATGACCAACCGGATTGATCGTCTGGAGAAAGATGACCTGGTCGTTCGCATCCGTGATTCAGACGATCGACGCAGCGTCAGCGTGCAGCTAACCCCCAAAGGGATTGAACTGACAGATACGGTTATGCCGGTGTTGTTTGAGCGGGAAAACCAGTTTCTGGAGCAGTTTACCAAAACAGAGACTCAAACCTTTACAAAATTGCTGCGCCAGTTTTTGTTGGGGTTTGACCCAAATGGCAGATGAACTCATCTGGCTCTCTGCGCTTCGGTTAGAACCACGTTAAGAAGGAGCAGGAAAGGGAGAGAGCCCGTGAGATTTGCCATGAGTTTAACCTACAGCCACGTTTGTGGGTCAACGTCAAGCCAGCTAACACAACGTTGGGGCGGCGTAACAAAGGTTGTCTGTGGGAATTTAAGCTTGTCTGCCGTTGCACAACTTCACCTTTAGCTGTCCCTGCGTTAAGTTCTTGCCCTAGTTTTCCTGTCAATTGACGGAGTGGCAAAGCATGGGAGAGGGTTTGGGAGGAGGGCGATCGCTCCCGAATAATCCGAGAATGGGTATGAGCATCCCAGGACGATCGGTCATGTAGGTGTAGCAACTCCGTAGGCGATCGCTCCTCCTTCGGGCAACTCCGCTTCAACTCGTGAGGTTGAGAGCGATGTTTATGCAGACACATTTCCCTACGCCTAGATGTGTCAAAAGGGCTTCAATCTCAGGGGCACCTCTATCCCTGGGATGGGTTTTGTGATGAAACATGATGGAGCGACGAAGCCAACCGACCTAGGTCTGCTCTGTTTGATAGGTGTAGTGCTTCAGCCGAATTGCATCATGAACCTGATCCAAGATCGACCATAAGCCAGGAATCCCCAACTGGAACTCTTGTACTAAATGCTACATGCGTTGATCCTGGGCTGATCGTGAAGATTGTTTGAAGATGACCGCATAACACCCTGAAATGGGCGCATTATGTTGATACTTGTGTTCATAACTATCCTACTTGGGGTGTTATCGACCATCCAATCGTCATTTAGGTATATGGGCTGATCAAAGTCTGTATAGCATCCCAAGCAGAAGAGTTATGCAGACAATTTTCAGCCTAATCCTCTCTGGAGGAGGTGATATTCAGTTGTGGTCTGGCTAATCATCCCTATGGGAGGTGTTATGCCGATCAGAGGGGAGAAGTTCAGTATAAACAAT
>DATNRH010000704.1 GCA_036703605.1 Candidatus Obscuribacterales bacterium
ATTCAGTATTTTCATGGTGTGTCTGGCGACCTACCAGTTTATCGCATTTTTCATCCCGAATATCTCCCTGCGGCGGTGGGGATTAGCCCTCGCGTCGCTGGGGGGCGGCGCGGGTTGGCTGATCATCCTTTTTGGCTGGCAGGCATGGTTAGCCCGCCTGCCCCTAAGTGATGTGCCTGGGTTGAGTATGCCGCTTACCTTTTACTCCCCGGAGACCTTTGGTTTTCTTGCCTTGTACGGCCTTCCACATGTTGCTCTTGCGCGAGCGCTTCTGCTCTGGGGATTAAAATACTATCTTGAACTCGCCTCTCAGGAGGCAAGTGAAACCTTTCCATGGATGAAGGGCGCCCTGACTGGAATCATCTGGCTGCTGGCATTGCTCGCCCAATCACTGACCGGAATGGTAACTGGCGCGGTGGCGGGCTTTTATCTTCTGGTTTTGTTCATCTGGCAGGGAATGCGCGCCCAAAGTGGACGATCGACGGATTGGAAGCGCGTTTGGCGTGCACTGCGGGTAACGGTTTGGGTGGGGTTATTCGCTCTCCCATTAGTCATCTACTACATTTCATCGTTCCAATATGATGTGGTGATGAGGTCGTGGAATTTTCAAAGCCCGCTTCCATCACCCCATCCCATTTTCTTCCTTTTTGCATATGGGCTGCTGATCCCGTTTGCCTTGTTGGGTGGTGTGCAGATAGTTCGCCGCAGGCCTTGGAGAGGCATACTACTGGTGAGCTGGGTTTTAGCACTCCCGATCCTTGCCTACGCTCCTTTTAACATGCAGCGCCGCCTGATCGATGGATTATGGATTGCTCTGATCGTCCTAGCCCTTACCAGCCTATCTCCCTCTTTCAGCCCTCAAGATCAACCTGCTACCAGGAATAAGCTGAGATATTCGTTTTACGGATCATCCGCGGTTGGTTTTTTTGCTACATTGATCCTGATCATAGGGGGAATATCCGCCACCCTAAAACCGGCTCAACCCTTATACCGCCGCCCGGACCAGG
>DATNRH010000705.1 GCA_036703605.1 Candidatus Obscuribacterales bacterium
TAGGATAGAAGGCTATCCTGACGCATTATTGCACCTCGTTGATTTCAACGCCGGTCACGCTAAACACGCATTTAGAGAATCCAAGAAGCATGATGCCCATCCAGCGGGGATAGTCGCCAAGCCTGCGGATAATGATGCGGTGCTGGTAGTCTCCACGCTCGCCACGAGGGGCTAGCACAGAAGGGCCAAACAATGCACCATCCTTTGTTGTGGAGAAATACACAACATCTTCAGCCACCGTGCTATGCCCTGGCGCTGTCACCAGTTCGGCTACCTTCACAGTCGTTCCCACGCGGACCAGTGGCGTCTGGCATTCCCACTCTACGGCACTGCCGTACTGTGTGCAGATGGTTTCATCAAGACGACCAATGGTGCCGTCCTGCTTATCGCCATAGATCCAACTAGACGCCTCGTTTCTTACATTGCGGGGGTCGTATACGCCATTGATTGCCCGGTAGCTGTCATCGTTAGAGTCCCACCGATACCAGATGTTCTCTTGCAGCTTACCGCTCAGCGTTACGTCGAACACCAGCACATCGCGGGGAAGGTGACAGATAACAAGCCCTTGGTCCCGCGTATCTCGATACTCCAGCTTAATAGTTGAAAGCTCAAAGTCTGAATAGTCGTCAAGGATGCTGTCAATTTCCTTGGTGCTGATTGACTGGTAGCTGTTAGTCATCAGGTAGAACGATGGGCTGTACTCCTTAGAGCCACCAAAGATTACCCATTGACCATCTCCAATGCCCACCTTGGCGTCAGTACCTACAATGCCAATAGGCAGGGCAGCGTTAGGTATGCGGGCAAAAGGAAAAGCGGGTCCAGCGTTGTTGTAGAAGCGTTCAGTGGTGTATCGGTTAAAGGCTAGGATCTTGTTATCGGTGGACTTCTCTACACCAACGATTTCATCAGGGGCAAAGTCAGAACCTGCCCGCTCATTGCCGCCAAAGGTAGTTTCATCAGCTAGCAAAGTGTTATACAGATTCTCGCCATCCGTAAAGATGTAATAGCCATCAATCCAGCATACATCAATGAAAGGATCAGACCCTAGCGGCCTA
>DATNRH010000706.1 GCA_036703605.1 Candidatus Obscuribacterales bacterium
AACGTTGATACGTCAGGCGACAAGATGGACAAGGAGATGGTTGCCCTGCTGAAGTCTGTAGCAGAGGTTGCCGATCCTCTCATCCGTCCTATCTATGTAAAGGGTGATGAGCCGTGGTATGTCCTGTTCCTGGGTGAGTACGCTTTCCGTGACTTGCGTGTTGACCTGCAGACCCTTCATTCCAACGCGATGCCCCGTAGTGCTGAGGGCAACCCGCTGTGGAAGGCTGGCGATCTGGTTTGGGACGGCGTAATCATCAAGCGTGTTCCTGAGATCGACAGCATCTTCATCGACGGCTCAACCGGCCCGTTTGGCGGTGTGTGGGGCGCTAACGCTACGGGTGACAACCTTGTTACCTCTGGCGGCTCAACCTCACGCGTCAGCATGGGCTTTCTGTGTGGTGCGCAGGCTCTCGGCTTTGGTATTGGTCGGCCCGCATCCTTCAAGCGCAGGAAAGAGGATGACTACGAGCACCTGAATGGTGTTGGTGTTTCCATGAAGCACGACATCAAGAAGGTTTTCTACAACAACAAGCAGCATGGAATGGTTACATCTTTCCATAGCTCAACCGCTGCTTAAGGAGGTTTACTATGGCTGCTGAAACTTTAACTTCAAAACAGGCGGGTGCTGATTACCCCGTCGCAGGCCCAGGTGACGCCTATAACCTTAAGGTAGCATTTGGTACTTATCAGATCGCGGCTAACGTGGAAGACGGCGACATCTTTGAGATGTGCAAACTTCCCGCTGGCGCGGTTGTCACGGGCGGCTATATCATTGGTGAAGACCTGGATACAGGTATTGAAGCCCTTGATATGGACATCGGTTGGGCATCCAACGGTACGGATGCTGCCGACCCGGACGGCTTTGGTAACTTAGCTGTATGGACGGGCGACACTTCCGTTCACTTGCCGGTTGCTGGTGTGTACTTCCCTTTACAGGGCGTACTCCAGACCACAGGCCCGAAGAAGTTCGCTGCTGAAACCACAATCCAGATAGAGGCCAATGCCGCTGCAACTACGTTTGCTGCCGGTCAGGTCACAGTGGTTGTGCATTTCTTCATCGATCCAAACTTCGCGCTGTAACAATAAGGGGCGGTGTAAAAGCCGCCCCGCTTTTTATGGTCAAGAAACAACATTGGGGCTTTAACCCCGACTGGCTTGAATACGTCAAGCAAACCTGGAAGGGCAATGGTCGGGTCGAGCAGATAAAGGAAGAAACCCCCGAATCGTTAGCGTTCAAGGACAGGGCAGCTCAGGCTTTTACCGAGCGCGGGATACCGTTCAAAAAGATCAAGACATGGATATCCATTCAAGTGCCCGTTGAAGGCAAGGGATACGATGTTGATTACCCCCACGTTCA
>DATNRH010000707.1 GCA_036703605.1 Candidatus Obscuribacterales bacterium
TGGATAGATCGGCCTGGGTCCAGTCTCGCTCGGCCCGTAATACCTTGAGTCGATTGTTCATCGGTATCTCCTTTGGTTCAGGAAGGTACTGAGGAGGTAGCTGAGTGCGATAGCCATCACAAGGTAAGAGATCTGTGGCTCGGAAGTGAGCACCTTGGCGGTGTAGAGCATCTCATAAGCCAGTCCCCCGATTACCCCTACACCCAGGGCTAGTCCCATAGCTTCCAAATGGATCTTCTGCATGAGTTCGTCCTGCGACTTCAGGTGACGAATGTTGGCGAGTATCATGCTCACACCCATAGCCGTGCTAAGGAGGATCCCGATGATGGTGAGTACCGTCTGCCCTTCCCAGACTAAGATGGGGCCAAAGGTGGCGATGGCCATGGTGATTAACCAGGCGCCGGTCCAGCCGGCTAGTTGTTTGGTTCGGGTAGCTTGAGTCACTTTCCCACTTTCTTTCATTGCGTTGGTTTGTTTCATAAGTCTATGTTGTTTGTCTTTATGTAAAGTTTGCTTTACAATAATAGAACAGTTTAAAACAAATGTCAAGGGTGCTTTACAAATTTAGGGGATATGGGGATACGGCAGGGTTCAATGATCAATGATCAATGATCAATGATCAATGATCGATTATCAATGGGCAATGGACAAATCAGGCTTTGATCATTCTTAATTCCCACCTGCACCTCTGCCAGCTGGCAGTTTCGGTGGGCAGGCTTAATTGTTAATTGTTCTTTGCTCATTGTTTCTTCCCGGTAAAGAGTAGTTCTGTGCGTTTCATGAGGACGGTAGTTGCCTGGCCGGTGCTGTCGACCTGGAAGCTATAGGGTCGAAAGCTATTGGTGTTATAGTACTCGGTATCGTTGAGGGGGCTTATGGTAAACCATCCATCCTCGGCGAAATCGTTATCTATCTGAGCCATATTAGCCTGCAGCTTCCCTTCCCTGATCTCTACTTTCATTCGATCGGTTCCCGGGAAGTCCACGCTATACACTCCTTCCAATCCGGCAGCCGCTTCCTCGTTCAGCAGGAAGGGCTTG
>DATNRH010000708.1 GCA_036703605.1 Candidatus Obscuribacterales bacterium
GAGCGATATTGGGACAGCGCAGGTTTTATCCTCATTGCCGGAGGTATTGGCATCACGCCCATGTATAGTATGCTGCTCACGGCGGCTGAACGCCAAGACGATCGCCCCTTCCTGTTAATTTATTCAGCATCGTCCTGGGAAGACTTCACCTACCGCGAGGGGTTAGAAGCTCTGAAAGATAGTATTGACCTTACTATCGTCTATGTACCCCGTCATGGCCATGAGGGTTGGGATGGAGAAACGGGGTATATCGATCAAGATCTGCTGGAGCGATATATTCCCCTGCATCGGGGTAGCCGCCAATACTTAATCTGCGCTGCTCCGGTGATGATGGATGCTGTTGAAACAGCTCTGTTTGATCTAGAGGTACCCATAACCCATGTCCACATGGAGCATTTTAATTTGGCCTAAGTCATGGGACGTTCCAACACTCTTTTAGTTTTACTCAACCTTGGTTTAACCCATGCGCTACAACATCATGCTGCAAATCGTTGTCAGCACAACACTAATTCTGGTGGGAGCCGGCACCTTTTTTGCCTGGCTGCAAAATCGCCCCCAGATGGACAGGCTAGAGGGGCATGATCGTGAAAACACAACCATTGGAGATGAACTTGTCGGCAGCCAGATTCCGTCAAACCCCGTGGAGGTGACAACAGCCATACCTTAAAGGCCCACCCCTAGAGACGTTACAGAACTTATCGCAATAGCGATCGCTTTCTTAAGACCATGGGGCTTCCTCCATTCCCCCCCGATAATCCGTGGTAGACCTATTCTCACCCACGGACAGCAGACCATGACGGTTTACATTAACGACACCACGCTACGGGATGGAGAACAGGCAGCGGGCGTTGCCTTTAGCGTTACCGAGAAGGTGGCGATCGCTCGTCAGCTTGATCAGTTAGGCATCCACGAAATAGAAGTCGGCATTGCAGCCATGGGCGGTTCGGAGGCCAGAGCGATCGCCGAAATCACGACCCTGGGGCTGCAGGCCAAGCTGCTCGGCTGGAATCGTGCTGTTCCCGCTGACCTAGAGGCATCTCTCGCCTGTGGTCTGCGCCGCGTCCACATTGCCATTCCTCTCTCCGAGGTGCAACTTCAGGCAAAATTTGGGGGCGATCGCCAGCGATTGATGGATCAACTGCGGCATTGCATTGGCCTGGCTCAACAGCATGATATTTTCGTCAGCGTTGGCGGTGAAGATGCGTCCCGCACCCCAGTTACTGAGGTGATTGCCATGGCTCGCCAGGCGGCTGATTGGGGAGCGCAGCGCTTCCGATTTTGCGATACGGTGGGCATTCTCGATCCCTTCACCACCTTCGATCGCGTGCAGCAGCTCGTCGAGGCCCTGCCCATCCCCCTGGAAATGCATACCCATGATGATTTAGGTCTGGCTACTGCCAATGCGATCGCCGGCATTCGGGCGGGGGCGCAATCGGTGAATACCACGGTGAATGGGTTAGGAGAACGGGCCGGCAATGCGGCGCTCGAAGAAGTTGTGATGGCGCTCAAGCGTTTATACAACCTGGATCTAGGCATCAAAACTCAGCAGTTGACCAGTCTTTCCCAACGGGTACAGGCGGCCTCCGGGGATGTGCTGCCCCGCTGGAAAGCGATTGTGGGCCAAAATGCCTTCTCCCATGAAGCCGGCATCCATGCCCATGGTGTGCTCCGGCAGCCCGATACCTACCAAGCCTTTGCGCCCCATGAGGTAGGCACCCATCACCGGATTGTTGCCGGCAAGCATTCTGGCAGTCATGCTCTGCGTCATCTGCTGGAACAACAGGGGATGACCCTAGCTGCCCCCCAAGAGCGATCGCTGCTGGAGGCTGTGCGGGAATGGTCGATTCACCATAAACGCGACCTCACCGCTGCTGAATTGAAAACCCTCGCCCATCGGCTACAAATTCCAGTATCCAGTCCCCAGCCGGCAATGCCAAGCATACCCGATCTGCACTCCTAGTCCTGGGTTGGTCTAGCCCGGCTGGTATTGCTGATCACCGAGATGATGTTGGATGTACATGATGTAGATTAGACCATTGTTCTACGTCATCTGCATCCGGGAACTAACAGGGCTACAATGGCCACTATGAGCGCTCTTTAACGAGGATCAGCGGAACCTGTGGTCGTGAGGCATCGTACTCATCTCTGAATGTTCCAACCTATGCTTCTCGGTTGTGCTTCCTTATCTGAATTATGTTTAACCTATGCGATCGCCCATTCCTATTCGATTAATTACCAAAGAACAGCTCACCCAGCTTCCTCCCAATCAGCAAGCTTGGCTGAAGACCACAGGCTTCACGGCCGAGCCGGGCACCTACGGTCTCATTCCCGGAGACGATGGTGAGCTAGAGATGGTCGTTGTGGGCAGAGCAGATCCACTCGATATGTGGACCTTAGGAACCTGTTCCCAAAGCCTACCCCTGCTTACCTACCAACTTGTTGATGCCCTCACCCCCGATGAAGCTACTCAACTTACCTTAGGCTGGCATCTAGGACAATATCAGTTCACCCGCTATAAAAAAGGAACACCCTTACCTAGCCTAGAGTTTCCCAGCGGAGGCGATCGCGCCTATGTGGATGCTGCCGTAGAAGCCACCACCCTTGTCCGCGATTTGATCAACACCCCAGCGGCCGACTTGGGGCCAACTCAACTAGAAGCCCAAACCCGCAGCCTCGCCAACACCTACGATGCTCACCTAACAGTGATCGGTGGTGATGATTTATTGACGCACAACTACCCCATGATTCATGCGGTCGGCAAGGCCAGCGTCGATGCTCCCCGTCTGTTGGATATGCGCTGGGGACGCTCCTCCGATCCGGCGATTACTCTGGTGGGCAAAGGGGTTTGTTTTGACACCGGTGGTCTTGATGTCAAATCCTCTGCCGGCATGAAAACCATGAAGAAAGAC
>DATNRH010000709.1 GCA_036703605.1 Candidatus Obscuribacterales bacterium
GCTTAGTTTACTGGTTCTTTTGCCGGTTGGGGCGCTGTCGATCGCCTTCAAGATGTTGATGACGATGCCTGAGAGCACGAGCTGCCCTCGCTATTTTGACCCTGAGCATTCCGATAGCCTGAGACTTTACTGTGCCCAGCAGCTTGCGGATGAGGGAACATCGGATAGTCTTCAACGGGCGATCGCTCTTGTCGATCGCATTCCCAGCAATAGCCCCAGCCGTAACCAAGGCGATCGCCTCGTGCAAGATTGGTCTGTGGCATTACTAGAACTAGCAGAGGAACAGTTTCAGACTGGGCACCTGGATGAAGCGGTGGAGTTGGCCCAAGAGGTTCCCCCAAACACGGACGCCTACCGTACAGCTCGCGATCGCATCGATGCTTGGCAAGCGCTTTGGCAAGAGGCGGAAGCGATCTACAGTCGAGCCGATGATGCTATTGCGCTAGGCAATTGGGATGTGGCGTTAAGTCGAGGTCGAGACCTGCTGACGCTAGATAATCAGTATTGGGCCATGGAGCGTTATCCCGAGCTAGCGCGGCGAGCCCAAGAAGGGCGCGAACAGGATCAGTGGCTGGCGGATGCGGCCAAACGCCGTCGCACTAATCTGACGACTTCGACAGAGGGACGACGCACCCAGTGGGAGCAGGAGCGGGATCAGCGAGATTTGCAAATTCTTCAAGAGGCTCAAGCTCTGGCTCAATCGAGCAACGTAGACGATCTGCGGGAAGCGATCGTCAATGCTCGGCGCATCATCTGGGGGACGCCTCACTATGACCAAGCTCAATCGTTAATTATCACCTGGCAGGCTCAGGTGCAGGCGATCGAAGATGCTCCTAGACTAGAGCAGGCGCGGCAGCTTGCTAGCTCAGGAGAGGTTGAGGATTTAGAAAGCGCCATTCGCGAGGCTCGGCGTATTCCTAGCTATCGATCGCTTCATCCTGAGGCTCAGTCCCATATCCAAGTGTGGCAACAGCAAATTCGAGAGATGGCGGCTGAATCCATGACACCACCAGTTCAGGAGGCCATGGATGAACGCCTAGCGCCATGGTCGCCGCCGGAGGATCCGCGATCGCCCCTGAACCCTGACTGGAACCCCGACCAGGATGAGCGCTTCCCGGATGCCTATGGAGAGCCGATCGGGGAGCCGCAAGAGAGTGGCGGCTAAAAGATTTACTCCAAGGGTGCATTCACTTTTGTAGCTCTCACCCTAAATCCCTCTCCCAGAGCAGGAGAAGAACCTTGAGTATGCCCCCCTTCTCCCGCTTTGGGAGAAGGGGGGCATGAGGGTCAACGTGCGCAACTGGGATGCACCCTACTCCAATTCTTGTTCTAGAACGGCAGCGATCGCCTTTTGCGACGAGGTTTGAAACTCTTGGACATTGACTCGGGCAAGTAAGCCCATAGCTACGAGCATTCCTATAGCTTCCAAACCAAACACTAGGGCAAAGGCTGGATAGGTTTGCGTAAACACACTGCGACCAATATCTAGCAAGGCTCCACCCAGCAGCGTAGCAGTACCCTGGGCTATAGCTTGGGCCAGCCCCCATGCCCCCACAAAGGTACCGGCTGTTTCCGCTGCTGTTAGGTCAAGCATCAGGCTGACGGCGCTATTGGTCAAAATGCCTGAGGATAGACCAAACAGCAGCACCGCTAGTTTGAGGAGTCCTTGGGTTTGGGTGATGCCCGACAGGAGGACTAAGCCAAAGCACATTGCGGTCAAAAAGCAACCTAGCTGGGCTGAACGTTTTTTGCCCAGCTTCGGCACAATCCAAAACCCTGATAGGGCCATGCCCGCCAAGATGCCATAGCCCCAATATTTGTTGAGCCCAGCACTCTCGCCAATGGTCATTTGAAACACCTCGCGGGCATAGGGTTCTAAAACCGGCTGCTGGAGGAATAGGCTAATGGTCATCATCAGCAAAAAGCCGAAGAAAATACCGGTTTGGCGAGAGGCGGTCAAAATCCGCAGCGATCGCCCTAGGGTAATCTGCTCTTCTCGATCGGCTACGGTGGAGCGCAGGGCATAGCGAGAATATTTCTTTTCGACGCCAGCGGTAGCGATCACCGTCAGCCCGACGACCACTATGGGAAACAGAATGAAGAGGCGGTTAATGCCGGACTGCAGCGTATCGGGCGTCATGCCTGACAGCATCACCTCGCCAACGATCGCCCCGACGACAATCCCCACCATCAGCATGGCCCAGACAATGCCCACCAATTTGGAGCGGTTATCTTCATCGGAAATATCCACCAGCAGGGCGGTGAAGGGCGTCGAACTGGCGCTAATACACAGTCCATAGCATCCAAACATCAGCGCCAGTAACCCAACCCAGCCATAGGTTGGCGCTGCCCAACCCGCCGTTTCAATACTAGCTCCCAGTTGCCAGACCACCTGCACCGCCAGAAATAGGCAAATAACTTGCAGCATCATGCCGATCCATACATAGCCCGTGCGGTGATGTCCATAAATCGGCCGTGAGTCGGACAGTTGGCCAAACCAAATCCGGGCCGGAGCCACCAACTGATACATGGCGAGCGTCCCTGCTGCCAGAACGCCTGGAATGCGCAGCTCCGAAATCATTACCTGGTTCAACACTCCTAGGGTGAGCAAGGACAATAGCCCCAGCCCTAGCTTGAAGAGACCAAGACGGAACATGGTAAACAGCGTAATTTTCGGACGGCTTGGAGCCATCACATCTCCAAGCGGTGGGTTCGATAAATGTTCAGTTGCCATAGTGCAGAAGAGTTGTAGAGGTGAAACGATTATGGACAGCTAAACCATGGATGGAGATAGATGGTTATCTAATACGATAGCGGGCCTTGGTGTATGACGCGATCGCAGGATTGACCACAAGACTCACCACAGGATTCACCGCATTATCCCATCGTCTATCACCTAGCCCATAAGGAGCCAGGATGCCTCCCCATCGCTGTTCGGGTCGGGGTCACCAATCAGAAAGTCAGGGTAGTTCCACGGAGGTGGGCTTGGCAATGTGGGGCAGCCCCCAGCCTAGCTTCTCCCGTAGGATCTGGAAGAATTCCGGAGGGCGCAGCCGGATGAACTTGGCACTATAGGGCGATCGCATCACCTGCACCCGGTCTTCGGGGAGAACATAACAGCCAGCATTGCCATCCACCACCATCACCAAGCGATCGGGGTTGGCAGGGTGAATGACCACGACTTCATGGTCAGAAAACACTAAGGCTCGGGACGCAAGGGAATGGGGGCAAATGGGAATCAATTGTAGCACCGGCACCCCTGGTGCAATCACAGGGCCACCGGCTGAAAGCGCGTAGGCCGTGGATCCCGTGGGGGTAGACACAATCACCCCATCAGCAGCAATATCAACGGGAGCATGGCGACCAATGGCAATTTCAAAATGACACATGCTGGTGAGGGGTTCTCGGTGTAGCACCATTTCGTTTAAGCACAGCGCCTCCCATGCCAACTGGTCGTTGTGAAACATTTGCACCACCAGCATGACACGATGCTCAATGGTGTAGTCACCGCTGAGGACACAGTCGATCGCTTGGGGCAGTTGGTTGAGATAGGCTTCGGTCAAAAAGCCCATATGCCCGGTATTGATGGTGAGCAGAGGTACTCCAGTGGGCGCAACCTGTCGGGCGGCAGCCAGCACCGTGCCATCTCCTCCTAGCACCATGGCAAAATCCATGTCGGCATCAAAATGGGGCGGAACTAAATCCTCGATGGGAGTTCGCTGAACAGGACAATCAGGGCTGGAGTAGCCAAGGATACCTCCCGCTCCTGATAGCCGATGCACGTCATATCCTAACTGGCGGAGCTTTTCGTCTAGCTCCGTGGCAACTCGACAGGCGACCGGCTTCGTATCGTTATATATAATGCCTACTTTGGGCACGCGCAACGTCCAAATTTATAATCAGATGGTTATGAATGAGCTGTCTCACATCGGGTTTTAGCCGAAGACAGGCAATGGCGCAAGATTGGAACCAACGCATTCAGTCTAGATCGAGTCACCCTATGGGGATCAACCTCAGTCCATGAACCGTCGCCTCCTCCGGGTGTCGGTCTAGGTTGGGCGGCACTCATTTGCGCTTCTATCTAGATTAGTGTGCTTTGCACTGCTTTGAACAGCCACCTCCCAAGTCTGCTAAACCACCGAGACCACAACGCGATCGCCATTAGGGTTTCCAATCTCAATCATCAGAAACTCCGATGCTGTGGTGGGAGGATCTTAGGGCTGAAAACCTAGACACCATATATATCAATATTTTGAGCGATCGCCTTTCGTTTTGAAGACAACAGCCTGAAGCTTGGAGGCGGCTCGAATCGCCCACATCCGTCCTTCGACTTGTTGTCGAACCCTTCATATTTTGTTACAAAGAGAGCAGATGGCTTGTAGGCAGGATACTGCATGTTTGGTGGATTGACTGGATTTGCAAATGGCTCCAAGACCGACGTTGGAGAACAGATGTTGAATGCGGCGGCGAGTCAGTCGATCCGTCACTTGTTTTCCAAAAGTGATGCGGTCGATGTCGCTGTTCGTTGCTACCCATCCAGTAAGCTACTGCAGGGCAGCATTGACAGCTTCAAAATGACAGGACGCGGCCTGGTGATTCGCCGTCAGTTTGCGGTGGAGGAAATGTCCTTTGAGACCGACGCAGTCGCTTTAGATGTCGGAGGCATTTTTGCAGGACAAATTCGTCTGCGCCAGCCCACCCAGGCTGTGGCTCAGGTGGTGCTGTCGGAACAGGCGATCAACGATGCCTTCACGGCCGATTTAGTCGAAAAGCGCCTAAAGAACGTCGATCTGGAGGTGCTCACCCAGCTTTCCGGTGGAGAACCCGTATCGTTTCGCGACGTGGTGGTGACGCTGCTGCCGGACAATCGGGTGGCGATCGCTGCCAAGACCGACTTGCCCAATCGTCAAGATGTACCCATTTCCATGAAGGCCACCTTGATGATTGAAAAACGGCGACGGCTGCGATTTGGCGAGGCAGAATTTTGGGATGAGGCAGTGCCCGCTGAAGTGCGATCGCTCTCGGAAACCTTGACTATGGCCTTTGCCGAAGTTCTCAATGAAATGGTAGATCTAGATCGGTTTGACCTCGATGGCGTCAAGCTACGCCTCAACCGATTGGAGGTTGAGGGGAAAAATCTAGTCCTGAGCGGGTATGCTCAGATTGACCATTTTCCAGGTATTCGTTAGTGCCTGATTCGGCGATGCCAGTTCAAGATTTTTTGTCGCTCGGGGGAGTCGTCATGATTCCCCTGATTGCTCTATCGATGTTAGCGTTGACGCTGATTTTAGAACGGCTGATCTTTTGGGGGCGAATCACGGGCCGCCAAACCCGCATTGCCCAAGAAGCGATCGCCCTCTATGCTCGTAACCCAGCCCAAGCGTTTCAACTGCTGAAGCGCAACCGGCAGCTTCCGATCGCCCGAGTTTTCTTGGCGGCTCTGCAGCTAGAGCAAGCCAACCCCGACGACTTTCGCCTAGCTTTGGAAACCGCTGCCCAGGCAGAGCTTCCCACCCTCAAGCGCTTCAATACCATTTTTGAAACGGTGATCAGCGTTGCGCCCCTCTTGGGCCTGCTGGGCACTATTTTGGGCTTAATGGAGGCCTTTGCCGCCCTACGGGTGGGCGACATTGGCGGCACCGAAACCCTCGACGTTACGGCGGGGATCAGCCGCGCCCTAATTTCCACCGCATCGGGTCTGGTGGTGGCCATCAGCACTCTCTTCTTTGCCAATCTGTTTCGCGGGCTGTATCTACGGCAGCGCGCCCTGATCTTGGAATATGGCGGACATCTAGAGCTGCTCCACCGTCGATACCATCGCGCTGGAGGGGCACCCTATGCAGCTCCCTGAGGAAACCGATGCACCACCTCAGATCAACATCGTACCGATGATTGACGCCATCTTCGCGGTGCTAGCCTTTTTCATCATGTCCACCTTGTTTCTCACCCGCTCCCAAGGGTTGCCGGTGACCTTGCCCGATGCGGCCACCAGCGAAACCCAGGTTCAGGAGCAATGGGTGGTAACCCTAGACGCTCAAGGACGGGTGTTTCTCAATCAAGCGCCCGTGGCGGTGGATCAGCTCGCAGCCCAAGTGCGATCGCAACTTACCGATACAGATCCCTTGGTGATCATCCAAGCGGATGCAGCCACCCCCCATGGGTTAGTGGTGCAGGTGATGGATGAATTGCGTACCTTGGAGGGTGTGCGGCTAGCGATCGCTACCCAACGCCCCTAGGTTAGATCTGGCACCAGGGGAAGCTGCACGTCTTGATTGAGGCGCTCTAGGTTAGCCGGGTCGATCGTACCCTGCACTAGGAAGCGATAGGTTTCCTGGTACATCGTTTGCCAATAGCGATTGCTCATGTTTTGGCTAACCTCTGTGGGATCGACCATGGGATGGGGAACAAGGTCACCTGCAGAATACAGGTAAGAATAATGACCTTGAGCTTCCCCTCCTAGTTTTTGAGTAAATTTCTCATTGGTAGACAGATCAGCCGCATCTTCATTCTCAGTCAAGATCAAGCAGGTGGGAATGCGGCGTAGGGTACGTATACTTTCAGGACGCAGGACAAAGTCTCCAAAGCGGTTATTCGCCGTAAAGCAACCCACCGGAAAGCGTAGCGATGGATCCCAACCCGCTTCCTGTAAATCCAAGGGCCCAGCAATGTTGACATAGAGTTCGTTGTCCTTGCCATGGATTTCTAGCAGGGGCGCGTAGGCAACCACCCGCTGAATGCGATCGGGCTGATCCGCCGCCAGGGCCAGCGCAACGGCACCCCCCACGGATAGACCGATGGTGTAGATTGCTCCCGGCATGGCGTCGAGTTCCGTCAACCGCGATCGCGCCTCTATCAGATAATTCTCATGGGACGAGGTGAAATAGCGATCGAAGTTAGGGTTATCATAATCCTCCAGCGCTTTTTTGATCTGGAATAATTCAGGCTCAATCCTGAGCAATCGAGCTGCCAAGGCGGCCTGCTGGAGGGGATTAGGATGCTTGATCTGATCTGGATCACCACCCATCATCTGGGTCAGCATGCCCATGAGCACCGGATCTTGCTTGACCTTGCGCTTCAGAGGTTCGGCATACTCGGGCTTGAGGTCAATTTGCGGCCAATAGCGATCGGCAGGTAAGAAGCTATGTCCAGCTAAGCTAGCTTGGTAGACATTAAACCCACTGCGGAACAGATAGTCTGCCAAGCGCCACATTTGATGGGGGCGGGCGCTGAAGCCATGGAACAGCATAACTGTCCCGAAAATTGGCTGACCAGGTTCATGGAATAGGTAGTAGGGATAGGCTCCATTCCGGCGATCGGGATTTTGGTCAATAGAGGTAATATAGTGATCGATCGCAGCCTTGGTGCGGGCGATCTGATCGGCGTTGGGGGTCACACGGATCGGCGTTGTGGTCGTCATAACACGTTTTTGAGGGTAGTTTTTGAGGGAGTACAAGAGGTTCGATCACCATCCCATGAAACCATGGGGGAAACTGGAATCACTATAGACAAGCGATCGCTGGGTTGACGGATCGACCATGCCACTTTGATAATCGGTCTGACCCCATCGGGCCCGATCGCTCACTCAGAGGCAACTGGCATGAAGACAACGTCGCCCACTATTCTGGCACTTGATTTTGATGGTGTCTTGTGCGATGGACTAATTGAATATGTTCAGACGGCATGGCAAGCCTATAGCCGCATCTGGTCGCCGGGATCAGATCAGCCACCGGCAGGTCTAGCTGAGCGCTTTTACCGCCTGCGTCCGGTGGTGGAGACGGGCTGGGAGATGCCGCTGCTGCTGCGATCGCTCCTATTGGGAAGTGCCGATGCCGACATTCTGAACGACTGGCCCACCCTCGCCCACGATCTGGTCACCGCTGAGCAACTGGACAGTGCCCACCTAGCTGCCACCGTGGATGGCGTTCGGGATGAGTGGATTGCCCGAGACGTAGACCATTGGCTAGCCCAGCATCGCTTCTATCCTGGGGTGATCGCCCGATTGCAGGAGGCGATCGCTGAATGTACCGTGGCGATTGTCACGACCAAGGAAGGACGATTTGTCACGCAACTCTTGCAGCAGCAAGGTATTCAGCTTGATCCATCCGTGATCCTAGGTAAAGAAGTTAAGCAACCTAAGTATCAAACCCTACGCCAGTTGCGATCGCGCTATGGAAGCCAAAGTGTCATTTGGTTTGTAGAAGATCGCCTCAAGGCATTACAGTCGGTGCAGGGGCAGTCTGATCTGCATGACGTGCACCTATTTCTTGCCGACTGGGGATACAACACCGAGAGCGATCGCGCCCTAGCCCAGCAGTCTGCTGCCATTGATCTAATCTCCCTAGCCACCTTCAGTCAACCGTTTAGTCATTGGCCGAGTCATCGGGGTGGTTCTGCTTCAACTTGAGGGGGGCTGATCCATCTTGATTCTCAGCAGGATCCTCAGCGGGATCGTCACCTGCCGCATCACGGAGGGGTGAACCATTGAGATCGCCAGGTAAAAGCCCCAAGCGCATGCCCTCCATCTCGCTACAGATACGATAGGTATTGCGCCCCTGTCGCTTGGCTTCATAGAGGGCGGAGTCGGCCATGCGAATCAGAATTTCTGGAAAGTTATTGCGGGTAGGAATATAGGTGGCAACACCAATACTAATAGTGACGTGGGAGGAAATTTGGGTGACTTCGTGACGGATTTCCATGGCCCGAACGCCTGCCCCAATGGTTTTAGCCACCTGGATGGCTCCCTCTTGCTCCGTATTCGGCAAGATCACCGCAAATTCCTCACCGCCATAGCGAGCCACTAGATCCGCTGGCCGTTTGACCAACTGGCTGATCAAATTGGCCACCATCCGCAGGCAGCGATCGCCCTCTTGGTGACCGTGGGTATCGTTGTAATACTTGAAGAAATCAATATCACACATGAGCAACGAGAGGGGTTGGCGATCGCGCATCAGCCTGCGCCACTCATGGTCTAGATATTGATCAAACCGGCGGCGGTTGGCAACCTGGGTAAGACCATCCAAAAACGCAATGCGCTGCAGTTTCTGATTGGCTTGCTTCAACTCTTCGTGCAGTTCGGCCTGCTGGATAGCAATGCTAAATTGAGTCGCCAGTTGCTGCAGCAAGCGCACTTCTCCCGGCTTCCAATGGCGAATAACCTTGCACTGCTGTACAATCATCAGCCCCCACAGCGTTTCCCCCTGAAGCAGCGGCACCACAAGCTGAGCCCGGATGTTGAAATATTCCAAAAATTCTTGCTGATGGGGCTTCAGGGACTGCGCGTAGATATCCTCCACCGCCAGCACTCGGCCATTTTGGTAGAGCGACAGGTATTTTTTCTCCAGCGTCCAGGGATCACGAACAATCCAACCCAGCATCGAGATCTGGTCATTGGCCAAGGATTCTTCAATCACCAATCCCGTGCCGTCGGCTTCCAGATGCTGAATAATGACCCGATCCACCTCCAGCAGGTTGCGAATATCGGTGGTGATAGTGGTGAGAATTTCATCCAGCTTTAGCGACTGGCGAATATGTTGAGCGATCGCCCCTAGCACCTGCTCGCGATGCACCTGCTCCCGCAACTCCTGTTCCACCCGCTTGCGATCGGTAATATCGCGATTACTCGACCGGATGCCTCGCCATTCCCCCTGATCGCTATAGACCGGCTGCGACATGTGCGATAGCCAACGCACATGCCCACTGCGCGTCACGATCCGAAAGTCGAGGGAGGTAGGAGCATTCATCGCCTGGGTTTGGGCCATGCCTACCTGGGGGCGATCGTCGGGATATACTAGTTGCTCTAACAGGCTGGGATCTTGAACAAATTCACTCACGCTATAGCCGGTTAACCGTTGACAGGAGGGAGACATGTAGAGAAATTGCCCATCTGGGCCCACCCAATATTCCCAGTCTTCGGTGAAATCTGCCACGGTGCGGAAGCGTTCTTCACTGTCACGTAGAGCCAGTTCAGCCCGTTTGCGATCGCTCACGTCTTGAATCAACACATAAAACCCCGCCCCCTGGGGCTGCTGTTGGGGAATGTAGTCTACCTGCATATCATGAAAGCGCCCAGCGGCATCAGCTAGGGACATTTCAAACTGTAGGGTGCGCCCCATGAGCACACCGTTAATGTAAGGCAAAATCGTATCGTAGACATCAGAAGGCATCACCTCTTGCAGCGATCGCCCAAGAATTTGATCCGTTCGTCGATTAAACCACGTCGCATAGCGCTGGTTGACAAACTGATGGCGCTGCTGAGCATCAATTTGGGCAATCATCACGGGCACGGAGTCGGTAATCTGACGCAGTTGGGCTTCTCGTTCCTGCAGAGACTCTTCTGCTTGGTGCCGTTCTGTGGTGTCACGGCCGACTGACTGAAAGCGCAACAGGTTACCCATTTCATCAAAAATGGCGCGATCGCTCCACAGTTGCCAGCGATATTCACCATTGGCCGCCACTACCTGATGCTCCATCATCTGCATGGGGGTGGTGGGGGTGAGATGTTTGAGATGTTGGGTGAGCTGGCGGCGATCGGGGCGGGGTAGAAAATCAAAAATATTGTGTTGATAAACTTGGTCAGGGACAATGCCAAAGTACTGGCAGTAGGCTGGGTTGACTCGCGTCAGTTGCCCATCCGGCAGAAACTCACACAGCAACTCATCAGGCTCATTCATCGCATCATGTTGCTGGATGCCCGGGTGCAGATGGGCGATGGTGGTCACGGATGGAATGCGCGATCGCCACGCAATGGGGTTGCCATGCTGGACGAGATCAGCGTGATGGACAACACCAATTAAATGGCGCTTGGGGCAAAAAACGACGAGATGGTCAAGCTCCAGTTGCGCCATATGTCGCTGGGCCCGCCATAGGGAATCTTGCATTCCGATGAGTAGGTCAATGGGCTGCATAATGGCGGCGGCTGGCGTGCGACTGGCACAGCCTGCTAGGGTCACTTGGGCTAGGTCACTGGGGGTAATGATGCCCACAGGGTAGCGTTTGAATGGTACCTGAGAGGCTGTTTGGCGATTGGGTCGTGACTCGACCACCACTGCACAGGTCGACTGGGTCAACGCCATGCGCCGGGCAATATCTTGTAGGGAGGTGTAGGTCGTGACTTGCATCACCTGGGTGTCCATGATGTCGGCCACCAGCTGCAGCTTGAGTAAATCAACGGTGCGCAACTTGTCCTTGAGGCGATCGCCCCAAATAAGACCCAGTAAAGCTTGCTGATCATCAACAACCAAAACCACCGATGTGCCTTTACTTTGCATGGGTTCTAGCACATGGCGAATGTGGCTAAACTGTCGGATATTTAGGGTTGCAACGGCATGAAGATGCAGATCCCCAATCTTGACATCCCGTAAATTCTCCCAGGTGGCGATCGCTTGAATCAAATCGAGGGGGAGCAGTACCCCCAACCAATGCTCTGCCAAGGCCACGACCAGAGGACGCATAGACGCTGCTGAGGGTGGCGCACTAGAGTCTGGAGTCATGAGCGCCAAGGCATCCGCAAGGGAAGTGTTGGGTGATGCCACGAGTGGGGCATGATCCATCACGCGATTGAGGAATGCGAGTGGAAAACCAGCGTTGTAAGCCATCCGACTACCATCAAAGGAATTAGATGCGCTGATGATTGGTGCAACTCCAGGGAGTCACAATGTTCAACGGGGCAGACAAGAATCATCGTTACTGGACGCTAATCCAACCTAGCCTTGGGGCAGCCATTGGGGCAGCCCTGACCCAGGCAAGCATGGATTGTGCGGAAACGGGTAGACTCCAACATCTAGCTCCTGTTGCTACTGTCGCTATGAAGTAGTTGCCATGGCGTAACAGTCGAGAAGCAGATATTCAACGGTAGTGCATCATTCAAAAACAATGCATCCTAACTTATACGTAGCTGAGCTACCTGAATCCGAGCGAATTCTAACCATGTCATAAGCTTGATCAGAGACAATCGTCTATCTTTGGGACTAGAGTACCCCAGTCATCAGAGGTCTAGAACACATACGGCTAACCTAGCAACCCTGAGAGCATCCCATGATAGGAGCTAGGGTTCAGTTAACACTAGATGCCACTCCCCATCTTGAGTATGCCATGCGGGCATCGGAGTTTGTCCGACCACAAAGGGGCCCCAATAGTGCCGGGAGCCATCTTGGGCAAAAGCCACCACAATATCCCCTGGCTGAATGGACAGCTCTTGATCCGGCAGCGATAACATCAGGCCGCGGGCGCTGCCTTCGGCAGGAGCAAAGTCCCAATGCACTGGTTCGGCAAAGGGGTTAGGGCTAGCTGTTGGTGGTGAGGTCTCGGACATCCTTGTGTCTAGGTCAGGGATGGTGCTTGTATCTGCACCGCCCGGACGGGACAAGAGCGCCACCCGTACGGGATAGATCGAGCGATTGCTGACGCGCAGGTGACCGCGCAGGTCTGCATTGGCCGGTATGCTATCGGGAGGGACAAGGAACTGATCATCTGCCGTAGCCGGAAAAACTTGAGGTATCTCGTTGGTGATGGATGGCAGCGATCGCTCTGCAGGGGAAGCATCATCCATGCCAGGAACAGTATCGGGCTGAACGGGCTCAATCTGAATGGAGAGGTCAAACGGTCTGAAGACCCAAGCCAATAGGGCAAGTCCGATCACACCAACCACAGCAGGGTAGACCCATAGCTTAAAATCCTTGGTCACCATCTCCCCTCTGTCTCACCCCCTGCATGTAGTCTATCTTTACTCTAGTGAGTAGATGGGGACTTCGGGGAACTCTTCTGGACAACTTTATGATTTTTTTGCCTCGCCCTGATGGTTTTATCCAAGATAGATGAATCTTGATGCCATAGCTGAGTGGGTTGTATGGGTCAACAGCCTATGCTGTAGAACTATGCTGTACGTCAGATGTAGGGCATGAACATAGATAGGGTTATCTAGATGTGTTAGACGTAAATGAGCAGAGCGAGGCGATCGCAGATGAGTCAACATAAATCATGGCGTTGGGTGGGCTGCTCCATGGGGGGGCTAGCGCTGGCGTTGGGGAGTATTCTTGTCCATGTTCCGGCAAGCTCTGCTCAGGATCCGCCACTTGGGCCGATAGCGCAAACCCTCAACCTAGGTACGGCAGAAGACCAGTTCAATCTTGGCCTGCAGGCGATTCAGCAAGGACAGCTTGAGGCAGCGATCGCCGCTTTTCGCCAAGCCACGCAGCTCGATCCAGCCATGGCCCCGGCTCACTACAATCTCGGCTTGGCCCTCCGCCAACAGGGGCAACTGCAGCCAGCGGCCGATGCGTTTTACAATGCCACGGTGGCCGATCCGCAGTTTACCTTAGCCTATGCCAACCTGGGCGCAGCGTTGCTGGAGGGCTTTAATTATGATCAAGCCTCCGACTATCTAGAATATGCCATCGCCTTGGATCCTACGATGGGCTTGGCTTACTACAACCTAGGCCTGGTGCGGCAACAGCAAGGGCGTTGGGACGAAGCGATCGCCGCCTTTGAACGCACCCTAGAACTCAGCCCCAATGTGCCAGAACCGCCCTACTATCTGGGCATGAGCTACCTACAGCAACAGCGGTTAGATGACGCCATTCCAGCCTTCCAGCGGGCGATCGCCATTAATCCTAACTACACCGAAGCCCACTACAGCCTAGGCACCATCTACCTGCAGCAAGGGCAACTGGAGGCGGCGATCGAGGCCTTTCGGCAGGCAGCAGAGTCCAATTCCAACTATCCCAATGCCTACTATGGAGCTGGGCTGGCGTTTATGCAGCAGGGCAAGTATGCCGATGCTCGCCAGGTGCTGGAATATGCGCGGGATTTGTTTTCTGCCCAGGGCAATCTTGAATGGGCTGCCAGTGCTGAGCGGTTAATGCAACAGGCCCAGAGTCAGCTCTAGAGATCCCCATGCCCCACCGTCCTATTTACCTCGATGCCCATGCCACCACGCCCTTGGATGAACGGGTGCTGCAGGCCATGCTGCCCTATTTCACCGACTACTATGGCAATCCCGCCAGCGCCACCCATCAGTATGGCTGGGAAGCCGAGGCAGCAGTGGAGCGATCGCGGCGGATTCTAGCAGAGGCGATCGGGGCCACACCGGAGGAACTGGTCTTTACCAGCGGCGCAACGGAAGCGAATAATTTGGCCATCAAAGGGGTCGCCGAGGCCTATTTCGCCCAGGGCAAGCATATGGTGACGGTGCAAACCGAGCATCGGGCGGTGCTCGATCCCTGTCAGTATCTAGAAACCTTGGGCTTTGAAATTACCTATCTGCCAGTGCAGCCCGATGGATTGATCGATCTAGGGCAATTGGCGGCGGCCCTGCGTCCAGATACTAGGTTGGTGTCGGTGATGGCGGCCAATAACGAAATTGGGGTGATCCAGCCCCTCGCAGACATCGGCCGCCTCTGCCACGATCGCGGCATTTTGTTCCATACGGATGCAGCCCAAGCGATTGCCAAGATGCCGCTGAATGTGCAAACCATGCAGATTGACCTGCTGTCGCTCACCGCCCATAAGGTCTACGGGCCCAAGGGCATTGGGGCGCTCTACGTGCGACGGCGCGATCCCCGAGTGCAGCTTGCTCCCCAGATGCACGGCGGTGGTCATGAACAAGGGCGGCGATCGGGCACCCTCTACCCTCCCCAGATTGTTGGTTTCGCGAAAGCCGTCGAAATTGGTTTAGCTGAGCTGGATTCAGAAACTCAACGTCTATGTCACCTACGCGATCGCCTTTGGACATCACTCAGGGATCTGGGGGGAGTTCACTTAAACGGACATCCCACCCAGCGCCTGCCCGGAAATCTGAATATCAGCCTTGAAGGTATGGATGGGCGAGCATTGCTGCGGGGGTTGCAGCCCCACGTGGCGGTGTCCTCTGGGTCAGCCTGCACGGCTGCCAAACCGTCCGCGTCCCACGTCCTCAAAGCATTAGGGCGATCGGATGCCCTAGCCCAAGCGTCCCTACGTTTTGGTTTAGGACGCTTGACCACCGACGCCGAGATCGATCAGACCATTCAGGTAGCGATCGCCACGATTCAGTCCTTGCGAGGGATTGCCGTGGACTAAGCGGAGATCCAGCGTCTACCCAATCCATCGACCAACCGCTCTGCTCAGAAAGAGATGTGTTAAGACTATTGGCAAGGCGTCACTGAAGGTATGTGGGCTAAGCTAGATTTGGAACGGTAGCTGTGGCAAGCCTGTACCCACATTGCTGCTTACCGTCGTACACCACGCTTAAGGAAAGCATAGAGTCATGGGGTTATTTGACCGTGTTAACCGGCTCGTTCGGGCTAACCTAAACGCGGCTGTCAGTTCAGCCGAAGATCCAGAAAAAATCTTGGATCAAGCAATTATTGATATGCAAGAAGACTTGGTGCAAATGCGCCAGGCCGTTGCGGGAGCGATCGCTAGCCAAAAACGCACCCAACAGCAGTACGACAAGTCTCAGTCTGAAGCCAATACCTGGTACCAACGGGCTCAATTGGCTATCCAAAAAGGGGATGAAAATCTGGCTCGCGAAGCCCTCAGTCGCCGTAAGTCGTTAGCGGATGCAGCGGGGTCGCTCAAGACTCAATTGGATCAACAGCTCACCAATGTTGATCAGCTCAAACGAAATTTGATTGCCCTAGAAGGCAAGATTTCGGAAGCCAAAACCAAGAAAGATATGCTCAAGGCTCGGGCCAGCGCGGCCAAGGCCAATGAGAAGCTGCAAAGCACGATGAATTCCATGGGCACCAGCGGCGCAATGGCTGCTTTTGAGCGCATGGAAGACAAGGTGCTGCAAATGGAAGCCCGTTCTCAGGCGGCCTATGAGCTGGGTAGCAATGATCTAGAAAATCAGTTTGCTGCCTTGGAATCGGGCAGTGATGTGGATGACGAATTAGCAGCCATGAAAGCCCAGCTCACCGGCGCTGCCCCTAGCCAAGGGCAACTACCTGCAGGAACAACCGGTGCCGCTGCCCCAGAAGATCAAGTGGTGGATGCCGAACTAGAAGCGCTGAAAACGCAACTGGATCAACTCTAAATCCCTCTAAGCCCGTGCAACTCTGGGTCTGTGTCACTCTAGGTCTTCCATCAACAGCTAGCTCATAGGGTTAAACGTCCCGCTTGTTGGTGGATGGCCATCCTTCTAGATCCTCCGGATAACGGGGGATTTTGAGTATGGAGAT
>DATNRH010000710.1 GCA_036703605.1 Candidatus Obscuribacterales bacterium
CATTCGCTGATAGAGATCGGCTTCTGTCCAATGGCGCTTATCTGCTTCAATATGGGTTAAGGCACCCATGAACGTCCCGTCAGGATTGGGGGTGCGTGTCCAGGTATGGGATTTATCCAAATGAGTATGAATATCCACAAAGCCAGGAAAGACGAGCCCCTCTTGGAGATCAATCGATGGCTCCTCGATCTCACCGCCGCTGGGACGAAGATGAGCGATCTGGCCATCTTGGATATGCACATCGAGGGCGACTAGGTCTTCCCAAATGGGGGCGGCGGCCAGGTGGGGAATGACAGGGGCGATCGCTTGGTCTGGGTCGCTGAGCAGGGCTTGAGGAACCCTGGCATTCCGCAGCCAGTAGGATGGGGTTTCAGGAATCATGGATGTTAAGACTCTTGGGTCATAGCGCTTTCATGCCAGTGACGTAGACATAGATCCGATAGGAGGGTGAGGGTCACAAAAATGACGACGCCGAGACCAGTAGTGAGGATCAGGGCTGCGAACATGCGGGGAATTTGCAGGTTATAGCTCGACATCAAAATCTGGTAGGCAATGCCCGATCGCTGCCCCCCCGTACCGGCCACAAATTCTGCCACAACGGCACCAATTAAGGCTAGCCCACCGCTAATGCGCAATCCTCCCAAAAAGTAGGGCAGAGCGCTGGGTAGGCGTAGATAAATCAACGTCTGCCAGCGGGAGGCATTGTAGAGCTTAAACAGATTGACGAGATTATGATCGGCACTTTTTAGTCCCAGGGTCGTATTGGAAATAATTGGAAATAGGGCAATAATCCAAGCGCAGACCACGAGGGCCATGATGGTATTATTTCTAAACCAGATAATAATCAGCGGGGCGATCGCTACGATAGGTGTGGTTTGTAGAATAACAGCATAGGGAAATAAGCTGCGTTCAATCCACTTACTTTGAGCAAATAAGATAGCAATGAGTAATCCCGAAATAGCGGCGGCGATGAAGGCGATCGTGGTAATCCGCAGGGTCACCATCAAGGACGGAAAAAGCTGATGCCAATCTTGGATCAGGGTAGTGAGCACCAATGAGGGAGCTGGTAATAGATAGGGCGGTGTATCGGTGAGCCGGACGGCTAGTTCCCAACCTATCAACACCAATATGCCGACGACGACGGGGGCAATGACTTCGCTGGAGGTGAGCCAGGTCAATATCTGGGGGCGATCGCTGCGGGGCTTCCCTTGAGCAGATGGAGCGGATCGGGTAGCCGGGTCGGTGTTGGACAGGGGAGGAACAGTCATAGCAGACCATCGAGCAGTGAAAAAATCATACAGGATACGCAGGAGGCCCTGGGGATGGAACCTACGGATACCTTGCCTCAGGCAGAGGTTTTGCAACTCTAGAAGAGCCACAACGAAGTAGCGAAGCAGCATGGCGGCTAGTCTCAATGCGGGTGATTAGGGCTGACGCAGGTCGGCTAGGGGCGGCATTCCCAGGGAGGCTTCGGCAAGCTGCTGGGCCACGTCACGACAGTAGTTGTTGAAGAGAGGAGAGGTGCGAAAAGCGTCGTTGCGAGGATAGGGGGCATCAATGGCAATGTCGGCGATAATTCGTCCTGGTCGTGCTGCCATAACGATCACTCGCTGGGAGAGGTAGACGGCTTCGTAGATATTGTGGGTGACAAAAACAACGGTCCAACGCTGGGTTTCCCAGAGGTGGAGAATATCGCTGTTCAAACGACTGCGGGTCATTTCATCCAGCGCCCCGAAGGGTTCGTCCATCAGCATCAGACTGGGTTGGGTGACCAGCGATCGCGCAATCGACACCCGCATCTTCATACCGCCGGAGAGCTGGCGAGGGTAGGCGCGTTCGTAGCCCTGGAGGTCAACCATTTTCAAGGCGTTGGCGATCGCTGCCTCGGCTTTTGCCTTAGGCACGCCGGCCAACCGCAGCGGCAGCCGTACATTATCCTGCACGGTGGCCCAGGGCATCAGGGACGCATCTTGAAACACAAAGGAGAGGCGATCGCGGGATAGGGCATCGCCCCATTCCACGGTGCCGTTGCTGAGGGGACTGAGCCCAGCCATCAAGCGCAGGACGGTACTTTTGCCGCAGCCCGATGGCCCCACCAAGCTGACAAACTCCGTGGGGGCGATCGCCAAGTTGACATCGTCTAGGGCAACTGTGCCGTTGGCGTAGGTTTTGCCCACATGGCGCAGACGAATGGCAGAAGGAAAAGTCATAGCCAAAAGGGATGAAACAACAGCGGGCGATCGCTCAGAACAGGGGACATGATCACCTTAAGGTTAGAATGCCCAGGTTACGCCTTGCTTGTTCGCAAGGGAGCGATCGCCTCCCTAGGTCTCCACGATGCTAGGAATTCAGGTAGTAATCGGTGCCTTTGTTCACAAAGTCGAGGGTAAAGGCCTGGGTATAGTCGAGATCGGCGTCATGGATGCCCGCTTCTACCAACGACTCAAAGAAGGTCTGCCAGCGTTCTTCAGTCATGGCACCAATGCCTAAGGTTTCTGCATCGCCGGATAGAACGATGCCATACTCCTGCATCTTTTCATGGCTATAGGCCAACTGCTCGTCCGACATTTCTGGGTTGTCTTGCTTGATCAGCTCGTTGGCCGGAGCCGGATCCTCGAAGTAGCTATACCAGCCCTTGATCGACGCATCCACAAAGCGCTGCACCAAGTCAGGATCACTGTCTACCAATTCGCGACGGGTTTCGATAGTGGTGGCGTAGGGGTTATAGCCATAATCAGCGAGCAGGAAGACGACAGGGTCGAAGCCACCTTCCTGGGAAACCTTTAGCGGCTCGGAACTCAGGTAGCCCTGTTGGGCGGAGGTGGTGTCGGCTAGGAAGGGGCCGGGGTTGAAGTTGTAGGGACGTTTTTGATCCTCGGTGAAACCATACTTGGCTTCCAGAAAGGGCCAATAGGTGACGTTGGCGGCCGATGAAATGAAGATGGGGCGGCCCTTCAGGTCTTCGAGACTGGTCACGCCGGTGTCGGGATGAGCCAGCAAGACTTGGGGATCTTTTTGGAAAATGGCGGCCACGGTAATTTTAGGAATGTTTTCGGCTACCGCTGCGATCGCATCGGAGGCATAGCCCATAAAGAAATCAATGGCACCACCCATGAGCAGTTGGGTGCCATTCACCTGAGGGCCACCCATTTGAATGGTGACGTCGAGTCCATAGTCTTCATAAATGCCGGTGGCAACGGCTTGATAATAGCCGCCATGCTCCCCTTGGGCATACCAGTTGGTGCCAAAGGTAAGTGGGGTGAGGTCGCCGCTGGCTGCTGCCTCAGGAGCCGCTTCAGGCGTCGGCTCGGTGCTGGTAGGCTGGTTACCGGTGCAGGCTGCCAAGACGCTAGTGCCAAGGGTGATTGCACCATATTGCAGCAACCGCCGCCGACTCAGATGGACGATGCGACGACTGGGGTACCACAAATCACTCATGCTCTGTCTCCTAATGCGCTTGCCGCTTCGCTAGATTAATTGTGTTTATTCTAGAGTCTGATTTTAATTCTCGCTTAACCTGCAAGCTGTTGCCTAAGCAGCAAGATGCTAGGTAATGGGGGAGCGATTGCCCCTGCTAATGCGATCGCAGCTCTTTAACTCGATGGATCACCCAGTCCATCACCTGATGCCCTAGGCGCACATCATTGAGGCGATCGATTTCTCGAATGCCGGTGGGGCTGGTGACATTCACCTCGGTCAAGTAGCCGCCGATGATATCAATGCCGACAAAAAACAAGCCGTCTCGCTGCAGGGTAGGAGCCAGTTGGCGACAGATATCCAGCTCGCGATCGGTGATCTCTACCGCCGCCACCCGACCGCCCACAGCCATATTGCCGCGAAATTCTTTGCCGGTAGGGATGCGGTTGACTGCGCCAATGGGATCGCCGTTCAGCACAATAATCCGCTTATCGCCCTCTTTGGCCGCAGGTAGATAGGTTTGCACCATGACCGGATACTGGCCGCGCTGGGTGCTGATTTCGATGAGAGAGTTGAAGTTGCGATCGCTCGATTCCAAAAATAAAATGCCTTCGCCAGCTTTCCCGCCCAAGGGCTTGAGCACACCCGCCCCCTGCTGTTCCACAAAGTCACGGATCACGTCTTTATCGCTACTGACGATGGTGTCGGGAATCGCCTCGGTGAACTGCAGGGCATACATTTTCTCATTGGCGGCCCGCAACCCTGCCGGGGAATTCACCACCAGGGTCTGGCTCGGATCCACCGCATCGAGCACGTAGGTGGCGTAGAGATAGGGAATGGTCACGGGCGGGTCTGTGCGCATGAAGACCGCCGCCATCTCCGTGAGCGGCAGACGCTGGCGATCGCCTAGGGTATACCACGGTGTCGCCGCCACCCAGCGACCCTCCACCAAGTCCACGGGGGTCAGTGTTACCGGGGTTAGGGTGGCATAGGCTTGCCCACCCGCCACGCTGAGCTCTGCCGCCGTGGTCACCCATACGTCATGACCCAACTGCTGGGCGGCTTCCATGAGCGCCACGCTGGTGTCATGGCCCGGATCAAGGCGCTCAATCGGGTCGATGATAAATGCAAACTTCACTGGGCGATTCTCCGCGCATGAAACTCTGCACTGCACCCTAGCGATGCAGTACAGCAGTCAGTGTACTACGTACTACGGTTGAGACTTAGGCAACTTGCAGCATGGTATCGAGTTGCCCTTGGCGTTCGAGGTCATGCAGGTCATCGCAACCGCCCACATGCTGGTCGTTGATAAAAATTTGGGGGAGCGATCGCCGGCCGTGGGCCCGAGCTGCCATCTCGCCCCGCGCAGCTTCGTCGCCATCAATACAGAATTCGGTGTAGTCAATGCCCTTACGCTCCAGCAACATCTTGGCCCGAATGCAAAAGGGGCAAGTACTCCAGGTATAGATTTCAACCGTTGCAGTCATGGCATGTGTCCTGCGAAATTAACATTTCTTCAATATTAGTCTAGAGCATGGGTCTCGGGCCAGGCTAGCGGGCCGGCTCAGTGGCCAGAATAGCGTCCAAAATCGGAGCGCTGCCAAACCGAATCACGTCAGTACAGGGCAATTGGGTTTCGTCCTGCACATCAGCGATCGCCTGTCTGGCATCAGACTCCGTCAAGCCAAAGGTATTCAAGGCCACGGCGACGATCTTGGGAGCTGTAAACGCTCCGCCCGCCGCTGCCACCGCTTCGTAGATCTGCACCACGCTAGATAGGGGCGGAATCAACACCTGGGGCAGGTTGTGAATATGGGTGAGACCAGCGCGGTGGACTAAAACCAGATGGGTGGGCTGGCTGCCCCGCAGCAGCGGCAGGGTAGCGGTGGAGGCGGGGTTAAAGAAAGAGCCCTGGCCTTCAATCCACACAAGATCGCAATCTTGCCCCTGGGACAACACCGCCTGCTCCACAGCACCTGAGGCAAAGTCAATGCGCACGGCGTCTAGAGCCACGCCGCCATAGCCCAGCATCAGACCCGTTTGCCCGGTGGCCACAAAGGCCGATCGCAATCCCGTAGACAGGGCCGCTTGGTGGAGTTCAATGCCGGCAGACATTTTGCCCACGGCCATATCCGTACCCACGGCGAGAATTCGCCTGCTGGGGAGCGATCGCGCCTGCCCGCTGCCCACCGATAACCCCTGGGGCTCACGGCGCACATCCCAAATCCACTGGGAAGGCGTGAGTAGCGATTGCAGCTCTGGATCATCCGCCAGGCTGGTGTGTAAGCCATTCACCACCGATAGACCAGCGGACAGAGCGGTCCGCACTTCTTGACGCAGTGGTTCCGGTAAGCTTCCCCCAGAGGGAGCAATGCCGATGGCTAAAACGTCGGGCTGATAGGCGAGGGCATCGTTGACCGAGGCGACGATAGGCGTGGGACGTTGAATGCCCGTCCAGTCTGCTAGGGATTGCCCAGCGGTTTGGTGGTCAATCACCACGACCACTGGCATTTGTCCGTAGCGCAGGAGGGAAATGCCGGTTTTGCCTCGGCCAGTTTTGATGCCGTCGTGCATCAGGATGGCCACTCGATGCTGAGGGGTGAGCATAGCTGGGTTGCTTGAAGGAAGGAATAGATGACGCTTCGATGGTGAGGTTAGGCGATCGCTAGATCCACAAGGGGCGATCGCTCCACCCCTAGGCCTGGCTGATTATTGGGGCTGAGGATTCCCTCCGTAAGGGTTGCACCCATAAAGGGATCATCCACAAGATTGAGATGGCTATCTAAATCTAAATGGGTGGCAAAGGGGGCCAGTTGGGCGGCGGCGGTGTTGGATAAACTGCTGTCGGAATAGCAGCCCAGCATAATCTGTAGACCACAGGCTCGGGCGGTATGCACCATGCGCAGAGCTTCGGTGAGACCGCCTGACTTCATCAGCTTGATGTTGATCCCATGCACCCGATCGGCAAGGGCAGGAATATCGACACTGGTGAAGCAGCTTTCGTCTACAAAAATGGGCAAGGGCGATCGCTCGTAGAGCATCGGTAAGTCAGCCTCCTGTCCGGCATCCAGGGGTTGCTCCAGGTAGGTGACGCCTCGTTCCGCCAGCCATCGGCTCATGGTCAACGCATCGGTCAAGCTCCAGCCGCCGTTGGCATCGACGCTCCACTTTAGACCTGGAGGGGCGATCGCCTGTAGGGCAGAGAACATCGCCTGATCAGCATCAAGTCCTGCAGCGTTGCCCAATTTGACCTTAACGGCCCCCACCGGCGCAGACTGTAGCCAATGCTGCAATCGCTGCTGGGCCGCCTCCGGGCTGCTGATGCCAATGGTGACAGAGGTAGGGGGAATCTGATGGCGATCGCCTCCCCAAAGTTGCCAAATCGGTAGACCGATGCGCTTGCCGATCCAGTCATGGCGAGCCATATCCAGGGCCGCTCGGGCCGCCGAAGGCAGAGCAACTTGATCCATCGCCTGCTCCAAAGCCATGAGATCAAAGGGCGATCGCTTGTCTAGGAGGGGAGCCAGTCGGGCTAGCCCGGCCGTTAAGTCCTCCGTAGTTTGGTGATGGTCACCGATGGAAAACGGTGCGGCCTCCCCCCAACCCTCTAGTCCATCGGCCCTAAGCCGTAGCCATAGATTGGTGGAAGTAGAGGTCGTGCCCCGGCTAATAGTTAAGGCAAATCGTTTATGAACGGTAAAGGTATCAACTTGAATCTGCATCGCTGATGGAGCCTAGCCCGGATGGCACAATGAACAGTATGGATGACATTGTATAGTGAGGCTGACTCATCCCAGCCTGTCCAGACTGTTTGTATAGGTTGGGGCAGACGGTTTCGCTTGCTTGATTCTTCATGCCCTGATCAATCCAGCAGTGGTTTTGGGGCATGGGGTGGCGGCTTGCCCAGCTTTTGGGTAGCGTTGAAGATTCAAGCGTTCATTCTGCCCTCAGACTAGGGCAAACTACCAGCAAAGTGTGAGGCAACGATAAGGTGGATGCTAGATTAGATCGACTAGAATCAATTGTTCAACAAATTGGCGAATCTGTGATTGCCACCTCAGAAACCGTCGAACAAATGGCTACGCGTGTAGATACGCTTGCAGGGCAGGTTCAGCAACAGGGATACCAGATTTTTGCCCTCAGCGATGCCATCCAAACCCTGGCCGAAAACCAAGATGTGATGCTAGAGCGGCTCGATCGCTTGACCGATTCCCTACAGCGGTTGGTGGCTGCCATTGATGATGAGGCCCATGGCTAACCGGCCTGTTCATGGCCTGTGAGATAAAACCAAGTGACGAGGAGGATGCAACTTCAATACACTGTGATCTGGATGTGAATCTCGCCAGCGACCCGTTGCCGTTGTTCCGAGGTCGATTGTTTCGAGGTCGAGCGGTGGCTGCGGCTGAGATCAGTAGTTTGACGTGATCTCAATCAGGACGCATACCCCGCAATAGGACACACTTTAGGATAGGTTGCCGACGGTCGGCACTAGAGACTCCTCGGTTGATGTTATGCCCTTCCCCCGGGCTTGAGACCGATGTAAAACAGCTTTTTTAAGGATTCATGCGTTATGCCATTGGCTGAGGAATTGATGCAAAGCTGGCGATCGCGCCTCGAAGCCGATTGTTCAGACCAGCCCCCTGCTAGCCGAGAAAGCATTATCCGGTGGCTCTTTGGTGCTGATTTAGAACGGTTTGATTCGTTCGGTCGTGAGGATCTGGCTATTGCTCAGCAGGCCATGGATTATCGCTACCGGATCTTGCAGCAGCGCTATCTACGGGTACACCAGGCGCAGGCCTACAAGCAACTGCTACAGCGCCTGGGCAGCCTATTCCTGATTCGCAGCAAAATTCGCACCTGGGTGGCCCTGTCCCGCGATCGCCACCGAACAGTCATGGATGTGCTGCAGGAAGTCATCCAAGAAATGATCCAAAGCGATCGCTACATGGGTCAGCAGATGCGCTGGATCTCAGAATGCACCCCCAGTTCTCGTCTGCGCAATGCCTTAATGTTGGCCAGCGTTGAAGAATATTGCCTGCGGCCCATTCGCAATCAACCCCTGCTGGTCTACCGGTTTGTGAACTATCTGCGGCGATCCCAGCGGGCCGGGATGACCCAAGTGCCGTCGGGAGACTTGATCCGTCTGGTGTCAGAAGAGATCACGCCCGATGATTCTGACAATCCAGTCAGCTTACTGGATAACCAAGCGATCGCCGACTATCAAGATCAGCAGGTTTGGACGGAACAACAGGTGCTTCGGGATCAGGTCAAACATCAGTTTGCCGACTATCTGCGAGAACAGGTGGATCCCTTAGCAGCTCAATGGTTAGAACTCTACCTAGAAGGACAGTCCCAGGAAGCGATCGCAACCATGCTGAAGGTGCCCATCAAGCAAATCTATCGCCTCCGAGAAAAAATTAGCTATCATGCCGTGCGGGTGTTTGGGCTCAAGCACAACCCCGATATGGTCATGGCTTGGCTGGGCACATCTCTCAAGGAGCATAGTTTAGGTTTAACGCCAGAACAATGGACAATCTACTGGGATGACCTGTCACCCACCCAGCGCCGTCTGCTAGAACTATTAAAAGCCGATCAAACCACAGAAGCGATCGCGAAAGCCTTGAATCTACGCACCAATCAAGTGGTGGGAGAATGGAGCAAGCTGTACCTCAAAGCTCAGGAACTGCGCGCCAGCGGCTAGGCCCACCGAACAGTTCTGTCCATGGAGGCATGTATTCTGCTCAATGTCCCTTAGAGTGTTAGGAGGAGATTGCACGTGGGTTGGGCTTCATGCTTAAGAACAGAAGGATTTCGCCACCTCAACCCGCTAATCCTACCCATGCTAAACCATCCATCACTATGTCACTCTAAAAGCAGACTGTTGCTGGAGTTCCGCTCATGTCTCCTCCAAGCGATCACTCAGGGTCAAAATCTACGGGAAATAGCTACGAGCTAGTTTTGTCAAATTTTCCAGACGATCTAGCTAGTCGTCTGAATGTGGATCAAGTTTTTATCCTAATCGACGGCGTTTTGCCATTTGAAGCCTGCCTATACCATCAGGTTCTACCTCTGTATCTAGAAGGTAGTCGTCTACATCTGGGAATGGTCAGTCCTGATGATCAAACCGCTTCTGACTATGCAAGGCGCATCGTCTCTTATCTCAATTACTCCCTCGTTACCCAGTCTATTTCCTCGGCAGCACTGCAGGCCGTGCTATCGGCCTATCTCAACTACGTGTCGAACCGCCAGACAGGCACCGAGTCTACTGCGGCCCTCACGACTCCTCCTCCGACGGATGATTTTCAGCCACAGCCGTCGGAGGAGGAGCATCAAAGCGATCGCCAAACCCTGATTGTTGATAGTCCTGATGACCTAGAGTCCTTGGATCAGGCACAGTCTGCCATGCCATCCATCGCGCCCCCCAGACATAACAAGACGCCCCCACCCACTATCAGTCCTCCAGTTACGCCATCCCCAGTCGTGCCGTCCCCAAATCCAACTGCGCCTTCTCCAGTGATGCGGCCTCCGACGCCGACACCCTCCGCTGCTGGAGAATCGCCTCCCATTTCCGCAGCGCGGCGGGCATCCCTGCTCAATAACTTGCCGGTTTTGCACCTGAACCCACAGCATCGCAATAGTCCTGTGGACGTTTTACGCACGTTACCGCCTCAACAACTCCTGCAAGAGTTGCTGGGACGCATTTTGGAAGACGGCATTGGGCGTCTATATTTTGAGCGCCAAAGCCACCATGGCCGCGTGCTATGGAGCCAAAATGGCGTCCTGCAGTCCATCATGGATCGCATTGATTTATCCCTGCTGCATGGGCTGGTATCAGAACTCAAGGTTATGGCTCATATGCCCGCTGCACCGCTCCAAACCCCCCAGCAAGTGGAGATTGAACGCTCCTATCAACAAAATCGCATCCTCCTGCGGTTTCGGGTGATGCCCTCCAAGCATGGAGAAGAGGCGACGGTGCAGGTATTACGGGGAGCCGCGCTCAAGTTTTATCAGCAGCAGCAGCTTTCGCGACTAGGACGAGATGCTCTGAGCATTGCCAAGCAACTGCAGTTTAAGGTGAATGAAATTCGAGAGCGAGCTTTATCGGAGCCAGGGCTCATTCAAGCTCGGATGGAAGCTCTAGCAAGCCTCAGCGAAATGCTGCGTACCATCGAGCATCAGGTTGAGGATTTGCAGAGCGTGGATCCTCCTAAAGACCTGAACTCAAACTCTGCCAATTCCGAAGAAACGTTTTTCTACGATGCCTAACGCCCGATAGAGATAGCCGATGGCATCCATGGGCTTAACTGCCTCAGCTCTATCGCAGCCGGATACAGGATACAACCAAAACACGCTATACTGAGGGTCGAGTGATTCGGGATGTAGCGCAGCTTGGTAGCGCGCCTGCTTTGGGAGCAGGATGTCGCAGGTTCGAATCCTGTCATCCCGACTTGGCACTATGCCTTTATATTCCAATTGAGCTGTTCTATTGATCGTCCAGCAGGTCATTATTCAGCCTGATTGAGGCGGGTCTGTTAATCCTGCCTAGGCTTTGCCTGTCTGGGCTTGTTGGTTCATCCGGAAGAGCGATCGCCCCGGTGTAAAACCAGGGAATGGTGGTTCTTGACCTGCCGGCATCGGTTGGTGACGGAACTCTCATAGCCGCCACCGCGTCATAGCAACTCAGGGTAGGACAAGTGGTTCAGTTGTCAAGCTGCCAATTGTCTATGATGCTCGTCATCCTTCTCAAAAATTCGATAGGATGATCCAGATCGCTGGGTTGATGTCTTGAGCGATCGCCTGATAGGTCGAATGCTAAAAGCTCAGTCGTGCGATTCGCTGACCGAGTTCATGTTAAATGTTCAATTGTTTTGATAGGAGCAGTTATGAGGTCATTAATGCGTTGGAGTACTGCACTGGGTATCGTTGCTGGATCACTCGCCGGTGCTGTCTTGACGGGCACCATGCCGGCTCTAGCCCTCACCGAAGAACAAGTTATGGAGCGCTTGCGCTCTGTGCCAGTATTCACGATCACCGATGAAAGCGGGTCTCCCCTTGTGGCTGCTCCTGAAAGTGCCACGGAGAGTGGTACAACCCCCGGTGTGCCAGTTGCCGGTGTGTTTATCAGCCAAGATGATGCTGAGAACTTCTTAAACAACCTGCAGAGTCAGAACCCAGACTTGGCTAGCAATGTTCAAGTCGTTCCCGTTTCGCTGGCAGAAGTGTATCAGCTAGCCGTCACTAGCCGTCAAGAATCAGCAGGCGTTGAGTTTGTCTTTGTGCCCATGGTGGCTGAAGTAGAGTCAGCCGTCGATATTCTGCGCACTCAAGGACAAGATGTCAATGAGTTTGAAGGGGTGCCCCTCTTTATCGCTCGCTCCCTAGAAGGAGAAGGGGGCTTCCTCACGATTGAGTCTGGTCAAGAGGCCACAGCTCAAGGAGAACCAGAGCGCTTTAT
>DATNRH010000711.1 GCA_036703605.1 Candidatus Obscuribacterales bacterium
GTCCTACTGGCTACACATACACGCAAAAATCTGTACTGACGTTCAGGATCTAGTAGTGGAGCCATTGTGCGTACTCTTATTTTGTTAATTTTCAATAATCGTCATTCCAGATTTTGAAAATCACCCTGCGCTTTGCGGAAGGCAGTTCGGTTGTGTGGACTTTGGAGTAGTTGGGCGCGCGATCATTAACATTTCTAACGTTATCTGCGTGTCCAGCGCACGTACCGGTGTTTGAAGCGCACTTTCGTCGCAAAACCGGACATTTTTTCTCTCTGATGTATGCTGCTGCCCACTCCTACCTGGACCAACCCAACCGGCCCCACTTTCCCCTCTACACAGGTCATCGATACCTGGGAGGTTTCATCGGTGACACTGGACCCCTTACTGAATGGCTCTCTGCCCAAACCACTGCCTGGGAGGCTGCAATTGCAGCCCTTTCTCCGGCTTGCCAGGACTTCCCTCAATCTGCCTATTGTGCCTTACAAAAATCTCTTCAAATGCGATGGCAGTTTCTGCAGCGAGTCCTGCCTTGCCCCCCAGATGCATTCTCCAACATTGAGCAGGCCATCTCCACTTTTATCCTGGCCCTCTTTGCCGCTGAGCCTCCACCTCCCTCCGTCACTTCCCTCCCAGTCAAATTGGCTGGCCTTGGCCTCTTTGACCCCACCGTGACCTGCTCCCACAGCTACAAAACTAGCCAGGGCATCTGTGGTGACATCATCCACTGCCTCATCATCCGCAGTGACCCCCCTCCCCAGTTCAACCTCGTCAATCACATTGCCACTGTAGAATCCAACAGAGTCGAATTCAAACGCCGTGGATTTGAGGCCCACCAGGAAATACTGACAACTCTCAAGACAGCCCCTCCTCCAGTCCCAGCCTCCCACATCCTGGACAGAGCCTGCCTCACCGGCACTTGGCTCACCATCCTCCCGGACATTGACACCCATACTGAATTGTCCTTCCAGGAATTCCGGGATGCTCTCCACCTTCGCTACGGGCTCACTCCTCCCAATCTACCCACCCTATGCGATGCCTGCACTGCGCCCTTCACTGTCACCCATGCCCTCACTTGCAGCATTGGTGGTCTCATCTACCGGCGCCACCACGAGCTCCGTGATGAGCTTGCTTCTATTGCAGCTGAAGCTTTCTCTCCCAGTGCTGTCACCATTGAGCCCCCCATCCACCCTGG
>DATNRH010000712.1 GCA_036703605.1 Candidatus Obscuribacterales bacterium
AGATCCGTCAGACGCTGTTCGTATAATCTTTTGAAACATTAAAGAGATATGCAGGAAGCGAATAAGGGCATACGGTGGATGCCTTGGCATACTGTGCCGATGAAGGACGTGGTACACTGCGAAAAGCTACGATCAGGTGTGTGCAACCGTTACCAGTCGTAGATATCCGAATGGGGAAACCCACGTGGGGGCATGCCCACGTATCCTATGGTGAACACATAGTCATAGGATGGGAACCGGGAGAACTGAAACATCTAAGTAACCCGAGGAAGAGAAAGCATTCCGTTAGTAGTGGCGAGCGAACGCGGATTAGCCCAAACCAGCATATTGCTGGGGTTGTAGGTCGTGCAAAATGGATTGTGAACGTGTAATCGAATGGCTCTGGAAAGGCCAGCCATAGCGGGTGATAGCCCCGTAGATGAAACATTGACACACCTAGCACTGAACCTGAGTACGACGGTGCACGCTAATACCGTCGGAAGCAGGGGGGTCCACCCTCCAAGGCTAAATACACAGTATGACCGATAGCGGACATAGTACCGTGAGGGAAAGGTGAAAAGAACCCCGGTGAGGGGAGTGAAATAGAATCTGAAACCGTATGCTTACAACCAGTCAAAGCCCCTAGTGGGTGATGGCGTGCCTTTTGGAGAATGAGCCACCGAGTTAATGCATGTGGCAAGCTTAAGCCAGTGACAGGCGGAGGCGAAGCGAAAGCGAGTCTGAATAGGGCGAGCAGTGGCATGTATTAGACACGAAACTGAGTGAGCTAACCATGAGCAGGCTGAAGCGAAGCTAACCCTTCGTGGAGGGCCGAACCAGTATCTGTTGCAAAAGATTTGGATGACTTGTGGTTAGGGGTGATATGCCAAACGAACTCAGAGATAGCTTGTTCTCTCCGAAATAGCTTTAGGGCTAGCGTTAACTGATGGTTAGTGGAGGTAGAGCACTGAATGGGCTAGGGGGCGCAAGCTTACCAAACCCAATCAAACTCCGAATACCATTAACTTAAGTTGGCAGTTGGACTGCGTGAGATGAGTTTCGCAGTCGAGAGGGAAACAACCCAGACCCTCGGTTAAGGTCCTTAAGACCAAGCTAAGTGGAAAACGAGGTGAGTGTGTGTAGACAGCCAGGAGGTTGGCTTAGAAGCAGCCACCCTTTAAAGAGTGCGTAATAGCTCACTGGTCAAACGCACTTGCGCGGATAATGTAACGGGGCTCAAGCTTGGCACCGAAACCCGGGATACGCAAGTATGGTAGGAGAGCGTCGTGTAAGCCGTTGAAGGTAGAGCTGGTAAGGCATACTGGAGGTATCACGAGCGAGAATGGTGGCATGAGTAGCGAGAAATACGTGAGAACCGTATTCGCCGAAAGTCTAAGGTTTCCGACGGAAGGTCAGTCCGCGTCGGGTTAGTCGGGCCTAAGCCGAGGCTGAGAAGCGTAGGCGATGGACAACAGGTTAATATTCCTGTACCGGTGAGTGGAGCAAAACAGGGTCGCAGTGGGAAGACTGAGCCATTGAATGGATGATGGTGGCAAGCGGGTAACACCCGTGATGCCGGTACCTACGGGTCAAAAGTCAGTTGCACCTATTGCCGAGAAAAGCTGTGGAGCGTTGAAGCTTACCGCCCGTACCGCAAACCGACACAGGTAGACGGGTTGAGAATACTCAGGCGAACGGGAGAACCCTCGTTAAGGAATTCGGCAAAATGGCTCCGTAACTTCGGGAGAAGGAGCGCCAGCGCAAGCTGGCCGCAGTGAAAGGGTCCTGGCGACTGTTTAACAAAAACACAGGTCTCTGCGAAACCGCAAGGTGACGTATAGGGGCTGACACCTGCCCAGTGCCGGAAGGTTAAGGGGACGAGTTAGCTACGGCAAAGCTTTGAACTGAAGCCCCGGTGAACGGCGGCGGTAACTATAACCGTCCTAAGGTAGCGAAATTCCTTGTCGGGTAAGTTCCGACCCGCACGAAAGGTGTAACGATCAGGACACTGTCTCAACGAGGGACCCGGCGAAATTGAAGTACGTGTAAAGATGCACGTTACCCGCAGCAGGACAAAAAGACCCCGTGGAGCTTTACTGTAGCTTGTCATTGCGTTAGGGCACGAACTGTGTAGTATAGCTGGGAGACTGAGAAGCTGGGCCGCTAGGCTCGGTGGAGTCATCAGTGAAATACCAGCCTGTTGGTGCTTTGGCCCTAACCTGCGACCCTGAAGCGGGCGTGGGGACAGTGGCAGGTGGGCAGTTTGACTGGGGCGGTCGCCTCCTAAAGAGTAGCGGAGGCGCCCAAAGGTTGGCTCAGATGGAATGGCAACCCATCGCAGAGTGTAATGGCACAAGCCAGCTTGACTGCGAGGCATACACGCCGAGCAGAGACGAAAGTCGGGCATAGTGATCCTACAGCACTGAGTGGAAAGGCTGTAGCTTAACGGATAAAAGCTACCCCGGGGATAACAGGCTAGTCTTGCCCAAGAGTTCACATCGACGGCAAGGCTCGGCACCTCGATGTCGGCTCATCGCATCCTGGGGCTGGATCAGGTCCCAAGGGTTGGGCTGTTCGCCCATTAAAGCGGTACGTGAGCTGGGTTCAGACCGTCGTGAGACAGGTCGGTCTCTATCCGCTGTGGGC
>DATNRH010000713.1 GCA_036703605.1 Candidatus Obscuribacterales bacterium
AATTCCCGAGAGGGATACTGACACTTCCCGAACCACTTCTCCATTATAAAGCACACATATTTTTCCAGATTCCATGGCCCAACCGATGGGCGAAAATGTCACTTCGCCACTGGTAAAAGTCCACTCCAGAGAGGCACCATCACTCACTTCTACAGACTGCCCTGACCCTGAAGACAGCTCGACTTTAGACGAAGAAACTGTCCCCGTGACATTCTTCTTTCGGGTTATCGCCTCACTCTTAACACCCCCCAGCGCTCTCACTACGCCATTGGTTGTGCTTACAATCCGGTTTCTCTCAATCATCCCCTGAAAATTGGGTACCGCTATCGTTGCCAAAATAACAAGCACAGCAATAGTCACCAAGAGTTCTATCAAGGTAAATCCCGAAAAATTTCTTAACTTACCAGCAATCTGAGCCATCGGAATCTTTATCGCCTTGGTGATTTAGCCTAAAATCTCCACAACTATCGCCAACCTGCGCGTCTTTAGGAGCACTATCTGGCGATGCCGTCAATGTATAACCGGCGCCACTAGCGACCAAGGCTCCTGTCACTTGGTAGAAGCCCTCCTCGGAATTTATTGTACCTCCTCCGGAAAGCCCCAGATCCGTTAAACACTGTGTGTAGCTCGACTTCACCGTATAACAGCGCTCCATCCTGCCTGCCACATCCGTTAACTTGGACATCGCGTCCGTGCGCCTGGCCTCCTGCACATACCGCGTGTAGTTGGGGTATGCAATCGCCGCCAGAATCCCGATCACGGCAACCGCAATCATCAGTTCGATAAGCGTGAAGCCGCCACTGTGCCGGGTGCTGTCTGAGGGGCCCTGAGGTCTGAAACGTGTGTTCGTGGGGGTCACGCGGTGCGTCTCCCTGCGGGTTGAGGCATTTGTTTCAGTATGTATCAAGATGTGGCGTTTCGATAGGGTGAGGGAGCAAAAATGCCATGCTGCGCAGGTGAGCAGCTGCTTACTCGCCGGCCTGGGCGGGGCCTGTGGGTTTGCTGGAGCCACGCGCGTTCGAGGGGGAGAGTGCGGTTCTGAGGGGGATTGCCCTTCCAGCCGCTGCAGGCGTCACCATCGCTGCGCGATGGATCGCGCTGCAAGCAGTGCTTCCACGACCCCATCCTGTGCCAACAGGATAGATCCGCCATCGCTGCGCGATGGATCGCTCAGCAACCCGGAACGCCGGACCGAGAGCTCCTACGAAGCCCCTTCC
>DATNRH010000714.1 GCA_036703605.1 Candidatus Obscuribacterales bacterium
CTCCTACTAATGCTGAGAACACCACGTAGGTGACAAAATTTCGACAGATAAGTCGGGATGTGCAGGCTGGAATGACAATAAAGGCACTGACCAACAAAACGCCAATGGCTTTAATGGAAATGCCGACTACCAACGACAGCAGCACAATAAAAGCGCTGCGGTGGAAGGAGACAGATACCCCGCGAGCGATCGCCATGGGTTCATGCAGAGTGATCAACATCTGGGTGCGTAGAGTTAAACCAATAAACAACACGCACATCACCAAGAGTCCAATCCCCAGACCAATATCAGCGGATCGGACGGCTAAAATATCGCCGAACAATAAGTTATTAATCCCACCTTTATACTGACCAATAAAGCTGAGGGTGATGATGGCGATCGCCAAAGACGCTGAGTAGATAATATTCAGCAACGCATCTGTCCAAAGGTGGGTACGTTCCAGCAAATAGGTGACGCCGAGGGCAAACAGAACCGCGAAGGGGAGCAGCACGGCAGAGGGATTGAGCCCCAGCAGTAAGCCGAAACTAATGCCCAACAGTGCCGAATGTCCGAGGGCATCGCTAAAAAAGGAAAGCTGCCGCAAAATGGTAAAGCTGCCCAAGAGTCCACCCATGAGTCCCGTCAACACGCCACCGATCAGGGCCCGCTGCATAAACGGAAACTGGAAAAGATCAAAGACGCGGATTAGATCGGGTGGGATAGACATGGCGGAAAAGGATAGAAAGTAAGAGACAGGAGATTTAGAATGAGCAAGGAGCGATCGCTACGGTTGTTTTCGTTGTAGGGTGCTGTTAGGCGCAGCCGTAACGCACCGTCAGTTCCCGATCGAATCACCTGAAAGCCTTCGTTGTAGGGTGCTGTTAGGCGTAGCCGTAACGCACCGTTTAATGAGGCTTGGATGCGTGCTGTCGCTTTAGCGAAGCCATGCCGGAGGCTATACGCATCCTACCCACTGCATGTGGGTTCATTGTATCGTTCTAGAGGATCGGCTCTTGATGAACACAGGCCCGTGAGATGCAGACTCACGAATGGTGATGGTGATAGCGGATGAACTCGGAACCGTAGGCGGCGGATAGGTTATCGGGCGAGAGGGCATGATCGGGACTGCCTTCACAGAGCAGTGTGCGGTTGATACAGAGGACGCGATCGCAATGCCGACGCACCATATCCAGGTCGTGAGACACTTGGATGATGGTCCAGCCTTGCTCATCCTTCAGTTGGTAGAGCAAGCGATAAAACTCTCCTTCACTGCGAACATCCATCCCCGCCGAGGCTTCATCGAGAATCAGCAATTGGCGAGGCCGCACGAGACAATAGGCTAGCAGGACACGCTTGGTTTCTCCCCCTGACAGGCTGCCGATCAGGTGTTGGCGCAGATGGAGAGCATCGACCTGGGCTAGGGCTTGACGAATGGCATGGTGGCGCGATCGCCCCCCAGCCCAAGGAAGCTGAAACCCTAGCCGATCCCAGCCGATACCAATCAGCTCCTCGACGGTAATTGGCACCCGTCGGTCAAACAAAAAGTTCTGCGGCAAGTAGGCAATCTGCTCACGGAGGCTGGGAGGGAGGTAGCCCTTACGGCTTAAGGGCTGGCCCAGAATCTGGATCGTTCCCTTCTGTCTGGGCAAAATTCCCAAAATGGCTTGAACCAAGGTGCTTTTCCCAGCTCCATTGGGGCCCACCAAAGCCGTATCCGTTCCGGCTTGGATGGTAAACGATACATCCTGCACGGCCATGTGCTGTTCTCGATAGACCGTTAACTGTTCAACGGTCAAGATGCTCTCACTCAATCTGTACCTCACTGAGTCAAACGACTGCTCTAGTCTTGCCGAGACATACGGCGATCGCCCATGGGGCATCACGATCCCACGTCATGGAAGGCGATCGCTCTATTATCTCACTCCAACGGGTTGTGCAACAGTGGCGAATGGCCGAGTTGTTCCCGTGGGTTGCAAGATGCTGGCTAAAGGTTGGGGTATCCAAGGGGAAAGCCGAGACTGAACCGAGCTGCTAAAGGCAGCTTCCAAGACATCCACATTCTGCCGCATGATGGTGAAATAGGCTTCTGGCTCCGTAGCTGTTGGATCCCCTGTTTCCATGGGGTCAAAGGCGCTGACCTTCACGTTCAAATCACCGGCTAAGGAGGCAAACGCTTCATCTCCAGCTTGGGGCTCGGTGAGTAGGGTTTTGAGACTAGAAGCTTCCACCGTTTCAATCACCCGCCGCACGTCTTCGGGAGAAGGGTTCACGTCCGGCACATCTACCAAAAACTCTGCTTCGAGACCATAGCTCTCGGCAAAGTAGGGCGCAAAGTCATGAAACGCCACAAAGGTTTGCCCCGCGTAAGGCGCAAGGCGTTCCGTGAATTCTGCATCAAGGGCCTGAAGCTGCTCAATGTAGGCGGCAGCGTTGGTCGTGTAGTCGGTTTCGCCGTCTGGATCAACCGCAATCAGACCATCGCGAATCGTTTCCACCTGTTGAATCACCCGCTTGGGATCGAGCCAGATGTGAGGGTTATACGCCCCATGGTGGACGTGACCAGCATGGCTATCGCCACTTTCTGCTGCCTGATCATCACCGTGGTTATGATCAGGGTCATCACCGTGATCGTGGCCGTGGTCATCGCCGTGCTCATCACCGTGACCTTCCACATCCTCGTTGGAGAGAACAGCAACCCCTTCACTGGTATCAATCACCACGAGATCTGCGTTACCAGCATTAGCAACGAGATCATCGAGGAAAAACTCCATCTCCAGGCCGTTCTTCACC
>DATNRH010000715.1 GCA_036703605.1 Candidatus Obscuribacterales bacterium
CTTACGGCGGAGATCAAGTGACATCAAATTAGGTGGAAGACCTTTTGCAAGTGCCGCTGCACCTTCTGCGCCAATCCTATTCCCTGCAAGCTCAGTCAAAGTAGAAAACGCTTACAAAACACACATTACACGCACTACACCGAAAACCAACCTCATCTATCTTGCTACTCAGGGGATCAAACCCTTGCTCTCCAAGGACCAATCTGATGCAATCCTTACGTTTTGTAAAACTTGTGTTCCCCATGTGGAGCACCAAAACTCCTGCTGGTAAAGCAGAGCAAAGCTGAGTACATCCTCTGGGGCCTATCCCATTGTCTAGCTGATTAGCGTAAGGTGACGTTACTCTTGAGCACTAAGACTTTGAGATTTGGTGGCATCTTCGTAGCAAGCTCTGACGCACCAGCATCACCAAGTTGGAAATCCTCGGCGCCATCAATATCAATGGCCAGGGTCTCCTGAGTGATCTCCTGCAGTGAGCAGGCCACGGCCGAGACTGAGCATCCAACTCTTGCAGAGAGGATGCGCTGCAGCGTCGCCAGCCATTGCTTGCTAGTTGGTAGAGCGGCATCGGTGGCAAGTTTCACTTCCACTCGCAGGCGCTGATCATCGTACTTGTTCACCCTCTCCGCTGTCAGGGGCAGCTTTGTCGAAAACTGCAATTCAAGGCTCATTCGATCCAATAACGCTTCAGAGGCTTCGCCGAGCTCTCTTCCATGTACTGCATCCTCGATCTCCAGCAACAAAACGCGTGTTGTGCAGTCGATGGGGGGCTCGAGTCGTTGGAGTTGGTACGGAGCGAAAAGAGCAATTCCTGCTCCTTCAGCCTGCCGAATCCAGTCTAGAAGCCCACGGTTTGGTTTTGTACCATTATGGCATAGGTACTTTGAAAGGGACAGCGCGGTGGCAGGAGTTGGGTCCTGAACAAACTGATTGCCTTCCCAGCAGGGTGGTGGATGCTCGACCAGCCATGAGCGGAGCTGTGGAGCTTGGAGGGCAGTTGTAAGCTCTTCTGAAGGTAGAAAAGGGGTGATGGCCTCCATGGTTCAAAAAACTGCCGATGGGGCAAAAGCTTCGCAGCTGGTGCCGTGTGAGTGCACTTTTCCACGGCTACAAAGAGCAAACATAGACATGGAGATTCCAGGAGGGGAAAAAACTTTAATTACGTGCCATAATAAACGTCTACATTACCGCATTGCTTTGACACCTGGTTAATATGTCCGCTAGCCCCACGTCCGCTCTTCCTACCCGCTCT
>DATNRH010000716.1 GCA_036703605.1 Candidatus Obscuribacterales bacterium
ACTATACAGGCGCACCCAATGATGGTAGTGCTTGGATTAACGGCGGCGATGCTTCTTATCGAATGCTGCGAGGCGGGTCTTGGAGCTTCGATTCAAGGATTTGCCGGTCTGCGTACCGCTACAAGGACTTCCCCACAAACCGCGGCTTCAACAACGGTTTTCGTGTTGTTTGTCACGTCTAAGATACTCTTTAGCCCGTTGCGCAAGTATGATTCTCTTAGGAAACCAAGTTAACACTCTCCTAAGAGAATCTGTTTCACTGATCCGTATATTCGCTATCGTGGAGCGAGGCTGGGGATGGCAGAATGGCTTAAGGTACCACTAGCCGGTGATAAACTATGAGGGTGCGCCTTAGAATTCGTCGCGATTTGGGGGGCTTATGACCGCTGCCTCTGCTCTCCCCCCATCCCACCACCAACCTTCACTGCTCCTGAATGTGCAGAACGTTGCCCTGACCATGACGCCGGAGCATTTCGATCAGCTTTGCCTTGACAACCCCGACCTACAGCTCGAACTTACAAAGGATGGAGAGTTGATAGTGATGCCTCCAACCGGTGGAGAAAGGGGTAGACGAAATCTAGAGTTAGCTGTTGAAGTGGGGATCTGGAATCGCCAAACGAATTTAGGGGAAGCCTTTGATTCATCAACCGGCTATGATTTCGCAGCCTTGGGAGGAGGTAAGCTATCTCCCGATGTATCTTGGATTGAAACATCTCGACTCGATGGAATAGACCTTATGGGCTTTATCCCCATCGTACCTAATTTCGTGATTGAGCTACGGTCTGCGATCGATCCATTGCAGCGGTTGCAGGACAAGATGCGGGAGTATCAGCGGCTGGGCGTGCGGTTAGGGCTGTTGATTGACCCAGAGCGCCAGCAGGTTGAGATCTATCGCCCTGGGCAGGCGGCGATAGTGCTAGAGTCACCGAGTGCGATCGATTGTGACGAGGTTATGCCTGGATTTGTGCTGAACCTGAATCGCATTTGGTCATAACGTTGGGCAGTGCCTATGCTTGAAGACACTGTCATGGGCAGAAGTTGGCATTCTTTTGGTTGCGTTTATCTATACAGTCCCATGACTTCAATCCTAGACTTTGAGCCGGCATCGATTGTCTTGAACCGTTTTTGGGTAAAACAGCTCACAGAAGCGGATCTGCGGGTGGTTGAGTATCGATGTAATTTCCAGCAGCCGCCCGAATCTGGCGATGAGCAACGGGCGATTTCAAGGATTTGCTACAGCCTCAGAGTAACGGCTGTAAGGCTGGGAAGTAGCATCATTACGCGGGAACCCATCAGCCCAGATCGACTGCAATCAGAAGATTGGTACCTGACGCAAGCTGGAGAAAGAGTCCTAAGCTGTAACCATGCTGCCGAACGAAAAGCCCTAGAAACCTTCGAACGTAAGTCGTTGGAGTACAAACTCAGACAGATCACCCGTGCTGCCACCGTGGAACGGGCCTCCGAAGGGGGGCTGAACTGGTGGATATCCGGTGATGCAGGCATAGAAAAGGTTGGAACTGGATGGGAAGTGCATCGGGGACGGCGCATCGACGTTGCCATCGACCTAGACGGTAACCTCTACCTCGACATCGACACACAGCATCATTTCCATACCCCCTGGACGCTACACCAATGGTTAGAGAACTATCCTGACGCACCCATCCGCTATGTGCGCAATCGCTATCAATCCAAGAATCAATACCTTAGCTGGCAGTATCAGGATGTATCTCAAGAACGGCCGGATCAGGTGATGATTGAAGGGTTGGGCATCAGTCTGGCAGACTACCACCGCCAACAGGGAGCTACTGAGGATGAGGTCAACAACTCTCGGGTGGTGTATGTGAAACGAGCCAATCAGTGGCGCAAACCGCCGGTGGCCCATCTATCTCAGCGGCTATCGCCCAGTGTGACCATGGAAATGTTGGCCAAGATCGAGACTTCCATCTCGAATCCTCAAGAGAAACAGGATATCCAAGCGGTTTTTCGCTGTATTCGCAAGAAGTTGAGCGATCGCCTCACGGATGCAACGAAAACGGCAACCTGGATCCTCGAACGAGTCTACAACGTCTCAACGCCTGCCCAGCCCCTCAAGGCCGATGGATATGTGTTGCCGCC
>DATNRH010000717.1 GCA_036703605.1 Candidatus Obscuribacterales bacterium
CCAAAGTGTTGGAAAAGAGCGATCGCCCCTCCGGCCCAGAACATAAAAGCGGGGGTGAGCAGAGTCGCCGCCCATTGTTCGGCGAGTTTTCCACCTAGACTATCCAAAAATTTTGCTGACACCGTTACTCCTCTAGCCAACCGAAGAGCTGGCCGACGGTGAGAACTACAGGTTCGGCAAAGGGGGGAACGGGGAGGCGCTCGCTGGGTTCTTCAACAACGGAAATGGTGCGATCGCCCCCATACACAAACACCAGTTTTTCTTCAGGGTCAATCAGCCAGCCCATTTGAGTGCCATGGGACAAACAGTGGAGGATGTTGCGAACCACTTTGGTTTGGCCTTGCTCAGGGGAGAGAATTTCGATCGTCCAGTCGGGGGCAAGGGCAAAGGTATTCGACACGTCGCCATTCGGATCGCGAGGAATCCGTTTCCAGGTAAACACCGTGACATCCGGGACGATGGAGCGATCGCCAAAGGTACAGCGCAGTTCAGGATAAGCACGGGCGATATGTTGAGGTTTGAGAATACTATTGATGGCTGGCACAAGATCGCCTTGAATTGTGCTGTGTTTTCCTTGGGGCATAGGTTTCTGGATGATTTTCCCGTCCATGAATTCGCTGGCGGGTTTGGTTTCCGGCAGCGTCAGGAATTCAGCTAGGGTGATAGGTTTGGCGGGGGTTTGAACCATTGCCGTCGGGGTGAAATGGGAATGGGCTTATTGTACCGTTCTGGTTAGGAGATTAGTTCAAGGGGAATCTGGTGGGTGGGGCAGAGGGGGGTCGGACGCCCCACGCGATCGCGCGACCATGTATGGTCACATAGAGGGCATTTGAATTGACGATAAGAAACAGACGATATATCTCCAGGCAGGTTGGTGCTGCCTTTGGCACCTTTTTCACGAGCTAGGCTGGGCTGAAACTGGGTGCTCCAGGCTTGGGTAGCTTTGTGGTCTGTTAATAAATCCCAGATTTGATCGGCGATCGTATCTTCACTGCCATGGGTTTGTATCTGTTGAAGCAGTTGATCTAGAAGCTCTTGAACGTGAGCAGCCGTCTGAGGCTCCAGTAGATTGGAGAGATGAGGGCGGATAGCAAGGGCAGTTTCTAGAACAACTAGGTTATCAATATCACTCATAGGGTACTCAAATGGGTGGGAAAGAATCGTTACACGCCAGTGTAGCTGAAGGCTGACCAGTGGTAGGGATGGGAATAGTCATACTTGAGCGATCGCTTCAATTCTTTGTGACTATCAAGGTCTGGAATAAAGGTTCGGCAATGGTCAACAATATCGGTGGGAGAGGCATCCCGCAACCATTGCTGGGCACATCGTAGGGCTGTGGCGGGCGACATATCCTGGTTTTGCCAGAGGGTATAAAAGCGACTCAGTAAGACCATGGTGCTGAGGTCGGAGACTGACCAGAGAGAGGCGACGACTCCGGCAACCCCAGCCTGAAGCAATCCTGTCGGTAGGCTGATGGCTTCATCAGCGTTTTCGATGCCCGACAGGCCCGTTTCGCAGGCGGAGAGGATGGCGAGGCGAAGACCGCCCTGGTCTGCCAGATTGAGGGCGAAGATATCCCGCAGGGTGAGGAGGCCATCGCTCATTCGCAGGCCACTGTTGAGGGGATCGGCGAGGTTGGCGGTGCCGTGGCAGGAGAAGTGGGCGATCGCCATCTTCGAGAGTTGCGATCGCACCCCTTCCACCGTTGCTGCTCCGTGTCTAAGAACGGTGTTTTTTGGGAAACTGGCGATCGCCGCATTCACTTCCCGTTCGGAGTTAGGCAGGTCTTGGCTGGGATTGTCGATCGCCAAGATGGACTCTGCCCCGGTGCGCTGGGCAATGGCTTGGGCAGCGGCGAGGGATTTGGCGTTGGGGGCGTAGGTGAAGTGGATGTCATCGAGGGCGTAGCGGCGTCCAGTGGGGGTGCTGGGGTCTTCCGTCCAAGCGGCATGGAGCGGTAGCAAACTGAGATAGCCCGTGGGGATAAGAGTGGCTTGCTGGTATGAGTGATGTTGCAGGTGAGCGATTAAGGGAGCCATCAGCGGTTCCCAGAGTTGGCGGGTTACGATGTCGATCGCGTCATACCAGCCTTGGCGATTGGTTTGGGATTGATAGTAGGCGCTGAACCAGGTTTGACTCAGCAGATCGATCAGTTGCGTTTCGTTGAGGGCATCTAGCCACAGGGATTCAACCGTGTTGGCAGTGACGATGAGGGCGAGGCTACCAGCGGGGGTGGGGATGAGGTACACCAAGGGGCGATCGCCTTGGATAGCGCGGCCAACATCGGCAAAGGTGGGTAAGGCTAGGAATTGCTCGTAGCCGGGAACCTGACGGATGTTTTGGAGGATGGCCGTGAGTTGTTGGCGCAGATCATGGGCAGAGTCTCGCAGGGTTTCGGGGGTGAGGCTATGGCGCTCCTCAGAGGTCATCCGATCGCGCTGCTGGCTTTCTAGGTTGCGGAGTTGGGCGGCGATCTCCTGGTAATCCTGATAAAGATTGGGGTGGGTTTGCTGAAGTTGGGTGAGGTCAGCTCGATCGCGGTCGAGACTCTCACTTAACCCACGAGCACGGCCTTGCTCCAGTGTTTCGACGGCTTTCTGAAGGTTGCCCGTCCGTGCCAGGGCATAGGCCGCCCGACGAGGGAGATCGGCGGTTTCAGACAGTTCAGCAGCTTTGCCATCTAGCAGGTTAGCGCTCTGATAAAGAATTTCGGCAGCTTGCAGAGCCGTTTGATACGTGACAATAGCTTCCTCCCATCGCTTTTCTTCAAAGTAGAGGTTGGCCAAACTACGGGCTGATCTGCGGCAGTCGTTGGGCAGTAATTCTGGGGTGAAGATCTGCAAGCTATCTCGATAGGTATTGATCGCCTTCTCAATGTTCTCGGCGCGATCGCCTCGGATGCGTTCAGAGTAAGCGTTTGCCAGATTATTCATGGATTGTGCCCAATCGACGGGCATCGCCTCCCGTGTCATCACCTGCAACGACTCCTGGTAGGCTTTGATCGCCTGCTCAATATTCTCGGCACGATCGCCTCGGATGCGTTCAGAGTAAGCGTTTGCCAGTCCCATCGTTGATGCTGCCCAATCGACGGGCATCGCCTCCCGTGTCCTCACCTGCAAGGACTGGTTATAGGTTTTGATCGCCTCCTCGATGTTCTCCGTCCGCTCCCCTCGGATGCGGAAATAGTAAGCGTTCGCAAGATTGTTCATTAATCTTGCCCACTCGATGGGCAATGCTTCCTGTGTTGTCACCTGTAAGCATTGCTGGTAGGCGGCAATGGCAGCTTCGATGTTTTCCGACCGGTCCCCTCGAATGCGGTTACGGTAAGCGTTTGCCAGATTATTCATTGATTCTGCCCACTCGATGGGCAATGCTTCCTGTGTTGTCACCTGCATGCATTGCTGATAGGCGGTGATGGCAGCTTCGATGTTCTCTGACCGGTCGCCTCTGATGCGGGTAAGATAAGCGGTTGCCAGATTATGCATTGATTCCGCCCACTCGATGGGCATCGCCTCCCGTGTCCTCACCTTTAAGGACTGCTGGTAGGCAGCAATGGAAACTTCAATGTTTTTCGCCCGGTCGCCTCTAATGCGGAAATAGTAAGCGTTTGCTAGGTTATTGATTGATTGTGCCCACTGGATGGGCATGGCCTTCCACGTCATCACCTTTAAGGACTGCTGGTAGGTAGCGATGGCAACTTCGATGTTTTCCGCCCGTTCTCCTCGAATGCGTTTACGGTAAGCGTTTGCTAAACTCGCCATTGATTCTGCCCACGCACCGGCCATAGCTTCCCGTGTCATCACCTGCAACGACTGCTGGTAGGCAGCGATGCTTAGTTCTAGGTTAAGCCAGCGCGTTCCCAAGGGAAACTCACTAATCAAATTTCCAAACATAACCAAGACCGCTGCAACAAAGACCCGTCGTTCTGTATTCCCCTCTAAGAATTGAGCGGCGACGGTGGGCAGCACTGCTAGCAGTTCTGTATTGAACCGAGATTGCTGCTGTGCCCATAGAGAGTAAATCTGTTGTGGGTTGCCTTGCTTATCCACAATTAACTGCAACGTTTCCAACAAAAACTGGTGGGCGGCTTCTGTTCCTTGCGGGGCACTTGTCTCTAACCCCGCCGCCGCCGCCAACTGCGCCGCAAAGCCTCGTAGCCATTGGGCATTTCCACTCCCCTGGCTTTCCAGATAGGCCGCCACCTGCTCCATCGCTGCCAGCAGCCCCGCATCCAGCAGGTCTGAATGGGCTTGCAACAATTCCCCCTCTTGTCCTTGGGGGCACCCTAGCAGTTGCTCAATCAACGTCAAATAGGCCTGCGATCGCTGCTCATCCATCCTAGGTTCCCCAAAAGGTGCTGC
>DATNRH010000718.1 GCA_036703605.1 Candidatus Obscuribacterales bacterium
AGGCCGGTGATTCATTAGAGGTATTTCTAGACCATTTCCCTAGTGTCAGTCGAGAACAGGCGATCGCCGCCCTGGAACTAGCAAAAGAAATGTTGACAGCCTATGCGAATCCTGCTTGATGAGTGTGCCCCACGCCCGTTAAAGCGTGAGCTTGCCGATTACGAGGTATGCACAGTTGTTGAGATGGGATAGTCAGGGAGAAAGAACGGTGAATTGCTGAAGCTTATGAGTCAGGAGGGCTTCACAATTCTCCTGACTACAGATCAAAATTTGCGTTATCAGCAGAATTTACAGCAGGCTGGAGTGGCTGTTGTTGTTCTTGTAGCATCCAGCAACAAACTTTCTGACTTACTTCCTCTAAGGCCAGCTACCCGTAGTATTTTGAATACAGTTGCTCCAGGAGAAGTGGTTGACGTTGGAGTTTCCTGAATGTCGTGTCGGCGAAAGCAGCATAACAACCCGCTTGCACTCGATGGTTGGAGTTTATCTACTGTGGTGGTGCTTTGAGACTTTTTGATCCTTAAGGTACTTAGGGGATAGTCGTGAACAGCGATCGCTCTCCCAGGTCACAGAAAAGCGATCGCTCAGTTACAAGGCTGGAGACGGTGCTAGCCGTCGCTAACGAGGAACTAGGACTGCAAAGGTGATAGTAGATCATCAAGCCATACTTCAACTTGAACCCGCAAGCGAATTGAGGTGGTGTTAAACGGTGGGATAGGCTGAGGCAAATAGGCGATCGCCTTGTTGTAGTCCGCCACCGCGCAGTTCCAGTCACCATTCAAGTGCTGAACCCGCCCCCGTTCTGCATAGACATGCCCCTGTAGGCAGCTACCCGGCTCCACTAGGTGCAGCGCTACATCGAAGTTTTCTAGCGCATGTTCATACATCCCCATATCGCGGAAGGTGATGCCTTGGTTGATCCAAGCGCGGATATTGGTTGGGTTGAGCTCAATGGATAAATCGTAGTCTAGGATGGCTTCCAGCACTTCTCCACGGGCAGCGTGGTAGTTGGCGCGATTGTTGTAAGCACTATCTAAATTAGGATTAAGAGACAGAGCGCGGTTGTAATCAGCGATCGCTCTGCTGGGTTGACCCATTTGAAAATATACTAACCCTCGGTTGTTGTAGTCCACAGCACTTAGAGGGTTGTGATCAAGTAAAATATCAAACGATGCAATGGCGGTTTCATATTGTCCATTCCGCGCCTCTGACAGGGCAAACTGGCGCAGAGCAGCGTTGTCTTGCTCATCTAGGGCAGGAAAGAGCTGCGGGGCAGTGCGTCGTAGCTTCGCCGCAGGATAGGACGAAGACTGGGCTGGCCGCCAACGACGATGAACTCGGTGGACTAATCGTAGTGGTGCGGTTCTAGACTGGGTGGCTGGAGAGACGGGCGATTGATCCACAAACGCTCCAACTTTGTCCCAGTGACCTCCAGAGAAATAAGCTTTCATCGTATCCTCACAGTGTGTACAACTCGACAGAGTCACGATCACGAGAAACCTGAATCTGATGACATGCACTTAGGTCAGCGTGCTTAGATGTTCACGGTAGGCTGCCGACGTAAGGAACACTTGCTTTTATCAATGTCAGGTACTCATCGGTTTGATACACACACCCTTATGTCACTTAATAATTTGTCTGAGGGAGAAATGTGAGGTTGAAACTACGGAACTATATTCAGCGCTAATTGGGCTAAAATTCATCCTGATCCTTCAAAGGACAGTTTTAGGATCTGGCCCATGGGTCTATACATTTGATCCCCTGTTGGTTTGAGGCATCAAATCTCGAATTTCATAGGTAAACCTTAGGCGTTGAGGCGTCTCCGTAAATTCTCTGAACTTTTTTAACGACTTGTGAATATGTGAAGTCTTGGTGAAGGATTTTGATGAAGTTTCATCGTAGCCTCATACTGGCAAAGGGTTGTAGGGGGGAGAGTTCTCTGCTTGCCGGGCAATCATGGGATGGATGAGACATTGCCGATCGCTCCCCAGATGCGAGTTGAAATCTGGGTGACCGCAGTAGGGCTTCTGCGTTTTGTAACGGTGCTAGGCCAAGCAACGGGCGATCGCTATAGAATGCTAAGGCAGTTGGGTCTGGTAGCCCCACTCTATGCCAGATGAGTATAAGACTCGATGGTAGCTCGGAGATC
>DATNRH010000719.1 GCA_036703605.1 Candidatus Obscuribacterales bacterium
TGGTGGTGATGGGGGTTGATCGGCTTTTAGCCTGCTCAAGTATGCGCCCGCCTAACGCCTGAATAGAGGCTGACCACATTTGACGCAGACGGGTATTGATGCTCCGGTTATGCTCTGGGGGCAGGTTGGCTTGGCCTGATACTTCCCACGCCTTAACAATGTCAACAGTGGTTCGGGCTATCTCAATGGCTATGATGCGCTCTGACTGTCGGCTGATGCGGTCAAGCAATAGCATCTGCCTGCGCCTCTCACGCTGGCGGTCCTGATCAAGAAGTCTTCGGGGCATAAGCCAGACTCTTGAGGTCAAGTGCGGTCAATTGGCTGCGCTCTTCTCCTGGCGCTAGCGGGTTGTCATCCATTGGCTCGGACATGCCAAGGTCTAGCGGAGTGGTTGCCATACTCAGCGGTATCATGCTGGACTGCACAAGGATCTCATCCCCGCCGTCAATGGGGTCATAGCCCTTGATTTCTCGTTTCTCGTTAATGGTCAGGTCAGTAGAGCTGTCTGCCATCGTCCAAAGCTCTAGCCGCTTCTCAGCAATCGCCGGGATCTTGTCTAGGTCAATGTCAAGCTCTACGCCATCGAACAACGGAGACAGCCATGCATTAAGCTCATCGCGGATATAGTGGACAAGGGGAATAACAGTCTCTTCGTAGAAGGCTAATCGGGCCTCCTTGTAATTGCTGTATGTGCTATCGCCTGGGATGTTCAACAGCAGGGGAGGCACCCCCAGGGCCAAGGATACGTCACGCGCTGCACTGTACTTGGTTTCAATGATGGCAACGTCTACCGGAGACAGACCCATCTGCGTCCACTTCAAGCCACCTTCAAGCAGCATAGGGCGGCCAGCGTTCTGACTGCCGGAATACTTCTCGTCAATCTCAGCCTTCAGTCGGTTGAATTGATCGTCTGTTAGCTGACCCTCGGCAAGCTCCATAGCACCAGAGGGAGCCGCGCCGTTTTGCAATAGGCTCTGCATCCATTGCATAGACTCGTTGTGCTGGTCCACTGCATAGGCACCGGCCATCAAGGGAGACATGCCATACCAGTCATCGAGCGGATTGAACGCTTTAAGGTGGCGGATGTCGCTGAGCCC
>DATNRH010000720.1 GCA_036703605.1 Candidatus Obscuribacterales bacterium
AGAGAATAAGAGACAAGCTGCGAGCTATCTTCATCGTCAAACAGGTTGATTTCAGATAAGTCCGCAGGGATCAAGCGCTCGATGCTCTCCAGTATCGTTTGCAGTGTGGTTTCAAGATCGAGACTGGCTGCAATTGCCTGGCTGAGCTCGGTGATAATCTTGAGGGCCTGATCGGAAAAACCGGTTTGTTCTGGTGCAGAACCATCTCCCTCCAGCACGAATTGGGGCCGTCTCAAAGAGACCAGTACGGCCAGTTCAGCACCATGGGGAACCTGATAAGAGACACCCTCAATAAGGCGCCCGTCGAGTGAGAAGCTGGCTTGACCCTCTGCCGCGCACAGGCTGAAAAAAGCTTCACTCGGACGCGCTCGCCGTGCCAGATGCTCTAGATTGGGAATCTCTTCCCCCAGCTCGAACAGCTGGCGGGCTTGTTGGTTTAGGTAGGAGAGGCGCCCTCCAGGCTGGACGAGCAAAACAGCCTCGGCATGCGGATCGAGGTCGAGAGGCAGGAAGGAGGAGTTCCTGGATTGCAGGCGGGGTTGCTCTTTTGGTAGGAAACGCAGCACCAACACGATCAGGACCGATAAGCCCAGTCCTATCGCCAGGAAGAGTAAACCCAGAGCAAGCGAATCGATAGAAGCCATAAATAATTGATAGGTGCTAACTCTCGTTTCGGCGCGCCTCAGCTGCCAGTTCGGTAATTTCGCGTATATCGGCAAATTGATACTGCGCAGGTGAGACCATACCAATCGCCATTTCCATCAAAGGTGACTGCACCTCTCGCCCGCGGTCATCTGCCGCCACAAGAAACCCTTGCTCCCGATCCATAAAGTTGTAGTGGGTGAGCACTTCCTCGGCAAAGCGGGATTTGAGATTTTGGTGGACGGCTGATGCAACTTGCTCGTCAAGGATGATGATGAAATTATCCCCTCCGGCATGACCGATAAAATCTTTGGGTGTGCCAAATTGATCTACCACCTCGCCCATCAGCATGGCGGTGAAGCGCAAGACATCATCACCGGCGACAAATCCATAGACATCTTTAAAGGCATCAAAATGATTGATGCGGGTGTCTAA
>DATNRH010000721.1 GCA_036703605.1 Candidatus Obscuribacterales bacterium
CGCCTCAATCATGTGGCGCGTCATCTCGTAGGGAAATTCAAACTCATGGTAGACGTCCACCATGATGATCATGTCGCAGCTCTCATCGGGTAGCTTCGGATCATCCGGCTCACCCATGTGGCCCTTCACATTCTCCACGCCGACCTGCTTCATGTTCTTCGCCAGCAGATCCAGCATCTCCTGCTGGATCTCCACGCCGATCACCGTGCCTTCTGGCCCCACTTCCTTCGCCATCCGCGACGCGTAATAGCCCGTGCCACAGCCAATGTCCGCCACCACCTCACCGGGCTTCAGCTTCAAAGCCTTGATCGCAACATCCGTCCGCTCCTCCCGCTCCCGCTCCGGCCGCTCCAACCACCCCGCCGCCTGATGCCCCATGATCTGGGAAATCTCCCGACCCATGAACACCTTGCCAATGCCGTCGCGATGCGGCTCGACCTTGGTGTAGAGCTCCGCCACACAAGGGCCTTCGTTCGTGTCAGCCTTCGGGGCTTCTTCGGATTGCGCCACCACTTGTGCTGACTCCGCTGCAGCCGCCTGCTCAGGAGCCGGGGCTTTCACCTCCTTGTTGCAGGAGACGAGGCAGACTAGGAGGAATGGGCAAAGATAGCGGAGCATGTTGTATTAAATGGCTAAGATTTTCTTCGAAGCTTTTTAGCACTCTCTTTCTTTCGAAACATCTTCTTTATTTCCCGACCAAGAGGCGTGTCGTTTGCTATTTCTTTTCGACAATAAGTACCAAGCTGCATGATCTCTTTAATCATTTTAGGTGTGCGGTGCCACTTGAGGCGGTTGCAGGGACCACAGGCTGGAAGGAAGTTATCCACTCCGTTGTGCCCTCCTGATGCCACGGGCTTGACATGATCGGCGCTCCAATTCGGACCAAGCCTTCCCCCACAAATATGACAAAGCCCACCGGTCTTCTTACGAATCTCTTCTCTTTGTTTTTTCGTCGGGGCACGGCGCATAACTGGAATACTGGAACTTCTAAATCCGAAATCAAGCCAGCTCTACTAGTAATCCATTGTGATCTGAGTAGCGAACTCCATCTTCGCTCTCATTCTCCCACGCAAGGACTGCTGATACGCTCTCGGAAAGCACCTTATCCAAACAGATGTGGTCTACCGAGTGACGTTTCTTGAGCTTGCCAGACTTCACGAGATCTTCCTCGGTAACGCATACCAAATCGGCCGACTCCAAAGCCTCGGAAAGCATATCCCGGCCCTTGTTTGTTCCATACCATTTGGCCCCGTCACGGTTCTGATTGTAGTCGCCTCCCGCGATGAGTTTGTGATTCGGGTAATCTTTTCTTAGCCGCTTCCAGTCCTCGCCATGCCATTGGATGTAGCGGTAGTGCTGCTCCCACTGAGGTGAGTTGCCATCAGGCCCTTTATACCCGTGGTAAGCAATGATTGAGCCGTAGACCAATAGCGGCCTATCGGGATGATCGATTTCCACACAAACCGCCTCAGTGCTGTCAGCTGTCTGAACCTGATTCAATATCGGCCAACGACTCCAAACCGCCGCGCAGGCTTCACCCTCTCTTGGTTTGCGAGGCGAAGGGGCTGTCGCAGCTCCGTGATGTGAGCCTGAGAGGTCAATGCACTCGTGGGTCTCCGTCAAAATCCAGATATCCGCATTAATTTCCCGAATCTTCTCGAGGCGTGCTGCATTTTGCTCCTCATCCTCTGGATCAGCCCGTTCCAAGTTCCATGTAGCAATTCGCATAGAATGAAGAATGTATATTGCTAAACCCAAATATTATTCAACGCTTAGAATACGGGCAACAACACCAGCAATCTGATGAGCCATGTATGGAGGCACAGCATTACCTACTTGGTGGTATTGGGCTGTGCGCCCGCCCTCGAAGAAGTAATTATCGGGAAAGGTCTGGATCCTTGCCGCTTCCCTTACGGTGAGGCTCCTGATCTGCGAAGGATCAGGATGAATGAAGTAATGGCCATCCTTTGAAATGTGGCAGGTGATCGTCGTTGCTAAGGCTCCCTGCATCTGGACACGGAATCGGTCCGCGAATTTGTCCAACTTTCCACCTACCTTCGCATTGCTGTGGTCGGGGAGGAGTACATCCGGAAAATCTGCGAGCTTGGGGGATCTGCCGTGCACCGAGGCAAATACAGAGCAAAACACATAGCGGTGCAGGTCCGAATCCATGTGATTTCTTGTGGAATGGTTACACACACCGCCCAGTCTCGGGTCCTGCAACCAGTTACCCAATTCACCGGGCACACTCCTCATGCGCGTTTTGCGAATGTATTCGCCACCCGTGCCGAAATCGCCGGCAAGGAGCTGCTTCATGGCCTCTGCGATCAATCTGTGCATCTTCTTGGAACAGTCCGGGCTGCCAGCACCATTGCCCTTCTTAAGGTCCCTCATCCAAGGGCTTTTCAAGATTTCGCGGGCCACCTCAAACAGGTCTTTGTTCTTGGGCTTGGATACTCCGGGCACCAGCGAGGGCAGGCCGTTGAAGACTTCCCTAAGGCAAGGGCTCTGGCTCCTTTCTAGGGTGGATGCGGCTGTGGGATCAAGATCATCCCTGATGCCAAGTAGGATCACCCGGTGGCGGTTCTGCGGCACACCGTGGTCTTCCGCTCTAAGCAGGAAATCCCTCCCCTCCAGACCTTCGCCCGGGATGAGTCCGCTCACAGCAAGCGAGCAGATGCGATAGCTGTGACCCTTGCCCCTCTTGCCCAGTGCTTTTTTGGGATCGGTAAGATCCTCGCGGATCTTGGGAAATACAGGAACGCCATCAACCTTGGCAGAGAGCAACCCCTTGACGTTTTCCATAACAAAGACAGGGGGCCAATGGTCGGCTATAATTGAGAGATACTCCCTGTACAGGAAGTGCCGGTGATCCTTTTCAAAATCGTTTCTGACGGCGCCACAGCGCTTGGCATAGGCGCTATCACTCTCCCCGTCTTTTCTCACAACCCCTAGCATCCTTGAGCGCCCTGCAAGGGAGTATGCTTGGCAGGGCGGCCCACCGATGAGGACCCAATTCTTTTTTCCTGCAATACGGTCCTTGATCATTCTCCTGACCCGATTCCTCTTAGCCTTATCCGGCTTAGCGGAATTGGCATCACCGAGTTCTATACAGTGAGCCTCATCAAGGGCATGCTTGGCGGCCTCGCGGCATACGTCATCATAGTCGAAAAGTTCCTCACGAGTGATCAGGCCCTTGAGATAGTCGTAATACGCCTCAGGAACATCACCCGGGGCAAACTGTCGAAAAAAAGCACGCAGAGTGAGAGTGCGATGTGCGTTCTCTTCCTTTTCGATGGAGAGTGCTATTCTGAAAAGCGGATCGCCTTCCCCGAAGGGATAGCGGGAAAATCCTTCCCCAAGACCACCCGGGCCGGCGAAGAGGTCTATAATCGGTATCCGATCATGAATAGTCATTTGCACCTCGGGAGCTTAGCTACAAAGACCTCTCCATCTAGGTAGAAATTTATTGGGGAAAAGAATGAGCAAATTTGAAGGAGCTTACAGTATTAGTCCTAGCCACGACGGTACGGAGATTGCCTACTATAATGGTTGGGGCCCACCAAATATCGACGGCGGAGCCCCGTCCAGCACGACCGTCCGATCGAGATACTTATTGAAGTGTTCACAACTGGTCTCCGGGAGCAGCCCGCAGCTGTGGCAGGCTGCAAGGTTCAGGGAGTCTGGCCCCTGTCCTCGAGCTTTCGCGGCCTCTGCACAAACGGGATCAGCTGAGCACCACTGGGCATCCTCCAAGGCATTGATTATAATGCGCCCAAGAGCCTCCGCCTCTGCGAGGCGCACCAATCCTCCTAATGTGCCCTCAGAGTCGCCAGCAGCGGTGTATATGAGAATCCCTGCCATTGGTCTTTCAGCATCAGCAGACACATACAGACGCTCTCGGAGAGAAGCGGATCCATATCCGCACTCATAAACCAGACGATTGATAAGGAGGTGCGCTAGTGTGTGGAGCAGAACGAATCGTGGAGCAATTTCCATGGGGTCCCAGTTGTAACGGAGGGCGCAAGAATCGTGATTCTCCTGCAATACATTCAGATGCTCTACCACTTCCTGTCGAGACTCCCACTTGCTGATTTTATCCTCGTTGAACTTAATAAAAATTCCCTCCCCATGAACGACAGCAGCTGGGAGCCATCGATTCGATATGTCAGAGGGAGCATTCTGCCACAGCATGTGAGCCGGCGATGGTGCACCATCTGGGCGGGATCCAAGTAAGCGTGAAAAGCCGGCAAACACCCTAGTCTCCCTGAGCTTTTCAACCGCCACGATTCGCTCAACAAACCCATCCAAACGATCTGGGATGCCAGTCAATGGGACTTGCCTTAATACGAGCCGGCTCTCGCGATCAGTCTGACCGAGAAAGGCTTCAAACTCATCCCTTCTGATTTTGTCCTCTTGCGCTGCTCTTGAGCCCTCATCAATTTTAGCCTCATCTCCACCGGTTGGCGGAGCTTCATCGTGTCCTTGAAGAACTCTCAGAATGTCATCATCGCCGTAGTCAGCCAGCTGCGGCTCTCCGACAGTGCTATCTCTTTTCCGCAGCTTCCGAACAATATCCGGGATGTCATCAAAGGCCTGTCTACACATGGCAATGAGTTGCCTATAGCCAGGCTGATCCAAGAGAACCGCAAGCTGCTCGGCAGACGGTCTGTATTTTGGTGGAATATGAATAGCACTCCTGATGTCGGCGTAATGAACATTGGTTGCATTGATTAGAACGGCTCGTAAGGGCCGTGTACAGTTGTCACTGGGGGCATCTCCCTGCCAAGATTTCTTTCCTTGGCATAGGAAATCAGCTGTGCCCTGAACGCCATTGTCGCCGTCTCCATTTGATATGAGATACCTGCTCAGGCCACTCCAGCCATTCGGGCTATTCTTGGTAGACTCGAAGTCTCCTCCCATAACCCCTCGTAAGGATCGCCTCTTGTCACACTTTTCGCAGTATATCTTGATGGATTCGAGGGATCCTGAGCCCTCAGCCTCATAGATTAGAGAGTTGGCGCAGCCCTCGAACGAGCCAACTCTTGCATGAACCCATTCGAGCCACGGAAAGTCCTGCAAATGGCCATGATCGCAAACAGCAGCAAATCTCACTTGGGTTAGACGGAGATTTCTGCACTCAGGGTTGCCACAGGTAAGGTGACCGCTCTGGGTTAGTTTCGACTGTTTCATCCGATAGCAACGCGGACATACGAACCATGTAGGGAACCGGTAGACAGGTGTAATAAGTTCAGGGTCATCCTCTCCGGCCCGGTTTTCGGGTCCGGGAGCGAGCCTGAAATGGGAGACATTCAAAGGTCCCTCCAAACGGGGCTCTCTCACCACAAGAACTCCCTTCGCAAGCTCGGATGGATCGGCTGCATTGCCACTACGGTCCTTAAACCAACCATCCAAACCGCCAGTAACCACCGAAACACCACCTTCGAGTATGTGTAGAGCGCCCGGGCCGAATGGTGCCACGAGCTGTGAGCGTCTAATTTTATTAAGTCTCATAGCAATCTAATCAATTTCAGCTGCTGGTATGTGCGGGCTACATTCTGTATCAACCCCTCTGAGGGAATTTGGGGTTTCCCAAGTACGATTGATCCAAGTCGGCGGGCATGGACTACCGTATGGTCTGATTAGCGGCTGATTACCACTGTCTTTAGTCGGAAAGTATTCGTGCCACTTTTCCGGATGAAAAGCACTCCACTGCTTGAAGCGCTCATCGAAACAATGCTTGAGATCCGAGAGGATTCGCTCCCGGTCCTTGTCATCCTCA